>CAZXOJ010000045.1:0-20555 GCA_964642325.1 uncultured Bacteroides sp.
GAAAAAGTATGTGATTCAGGTATTCCTTTAGGTACTGCAGGAAGCCCACTGGAAGTATGGAAAAGAAGAGGTGTAAACTGGATTGCTTTAACCAGCGATTGTGGCGGTATTATCTCTCAGGCGAAAACTATCCTAAAAGATGATAAAAATTAAATCAAAAGTCTGATTCTATATTAGGAATTCATATTAGGTAGCAGATGCAAAAAAAGGTCAAAACGTTAATCACAATTATTTCCCCTTCCTCCCAGGTCAATAAGGTGCTTTCTGAAATTGAACCCTATGCAGATATTCGTTTTTTGGGAGAAAATGAAACTATAGGAAATCATATTGATGAAATTGAAGTTTTATATGGTAATATTGAAGAAAAGGACCTTGCAAAAGCAAAAAAACTGAAATGGGTACAAACCAATTCTACTGGAGTAGAACAAGTTATGTATTCGGCATTTCAAAATAGTGATATAATCCTTACAAATACAGGAAGGTCAATCACTACCGTTGTTGCAGATCATGCTGTGACATTGTTTTTGGCGCTTGCCAGAAATATTCATCATCAGAGAGATTTAATGAAAGACCATAAATGGGAGATTATTTGCGGCAGGGATATAGGAAATATGACCTTAGGTATTTTGGGATATGGTAAGATTGGTCAGGAAATTGCCATTAGAGCTCGTGCGTTTATAAAAGAATTACATGTTTTGGATGTACGCAATATACCTTCAGAAGGTACTATTGATAAAACATATACCCTGGATATGTTACATGAATTTTTAAGAGAATGTGATGCAGTTATCTGCTCCTTACCGTTAACGCCTAATTCCAATAATTTAATTTCCGATAAGGAATTTGATAGTATGAAAATGGATAGTTATTTCATAAATATTAGCCGGGGGAAAATTGTGAATGAAAGGGCGCTTTTGAAGGCTTTGCGCGAAAATAAAATAGCAGGTGCAGCCATAGATGTGCTTGAAAAAGAGCCATGCCCTCCTGATAGTCCTCTTTGGAACGAATCAAATCTTTTAATGACACCTCATAGTGCTGGTTTCTGTGAAACTTTGGAACAGCGCAAAATGCAACAATTTGTCGTGAATTTTAAGAACTACATACAAACCGGTAAAATTCCATTGAGTTTGAACAAAACTCAGGGTTGGTAATCTAAGAAGTATCATTTTTCAAAAATTCCTAAATGGCCTTAATCAGAATTGATTGGATAATTATTATCCTGTTTTTAATTGTTCTAACAATAATTGGTTTATTAAGTGGTAAACGTGGGGGTAAAGATTCAGCAAGTTTCTTCCTTTCCGGGCGTAATATGCCCTGGTGGCTTTTAGGTATCTCCATGGTTGCAACCACCTTTTCCATTGCTACACCAAATCTTATTACAGATATGGTCCGATCAGGAGGCGTTGCCAAAAATTGGTTATGGCTTTCTTTCTTGCTATCCGGGATGCTTACAGTTTTCATATATGCTAAACTTTGGAGTCGTTCGAGGATAATGACGGATCTGGAGTTTTATGAAATAAGATATAGTGGTAAGGTTGCTGCCATATTAAGAGGATTCAGGGCAGTCTATTTGGGATTCTTCTTTAATGTTTTAGTATTGGGAGGTTCTTCCCTGGCTTTTATTAAGGTCACAGCGATTATGACAGGCTTAGATCCATTAATTTCATTAATTGTTGTTTCATTTATTGTCCTCGTTTATAGTACAATAGGTGGATTAAAGTCCATTATTTGGACTGATTTTTTTCTGTTCATATTTGCCATATTTGGAGCTTTTTTTCCGGCATATATCATTATAAATTCACCAAGAGTAGGAGGGTTGACAAATTTTTTAAACCATGAAGCCTTACAGGATAAACTCAGTTTATTGCCGGATTTTTCTGATCCAATTATGGTTGTTACTGTTTTTCTGATTCCACTGACAATACAATGGTGGGCTGCATGGTATCCGGGGTCAGAACCAGGAGGAGGTGGTTTTATTGCTCAAAGGATGTTGTCTGCAAAATCTGAAAAACATGCTGTTGGAGCAACGCTTTTCTTTAATCTGATACACTATGCCATAAGACCCTGGCCCTGGATTATTGTTGGCTTGGGTTCATTGATAATATTTCCCAATATTGGCTCAATGATTGAAAGCTACCAGGATGTGCCTGTAAAATATATACAAAATGACATCGCATATCCGGTTATGCTCAGGGAATTTTTACCAAATGGCATTTTAGGAATGGTTTTGGCCTCTTTGGTTGCTGCTTATATGTCCACAGTTTCTACTCAAATTAACTGGGGCGCTTCTTATCTGGTAAATGATTTTTATGCCAGGTTTATTAACCAGAATGCATCGGAAGCTAAAAAGGTACTGGTTGGCAGGCTATGGACAATTTCAATATTAGTTTGCTCCGTAATTGTGGCTTTGCTTTTAGAAAATGCACTGCAGGCGTTTCATTATATGATAATGATTGGAGCTGGTACGGGATTAATATATTTGTTGAGATGGTTTTGGTGGAGGATCAATGCATGGTCTGAGTTGTCAGCAATGGCTGGAGCAGCAGTATTCTCAATTGTTGTAATGATTGTTGAACGTGTGTTCTTAACTCATCTGGACCAGGACCATGTTTTAATATTTGGATTTGAACTGGACCATGCTTTTTGGGATGCATTAAAATTTGTATTTATTGTATTACTTACAACAATTGTCTGGCTGGTTGTTACCTTTTCTACAAAACCGTGTGATGATGAAGTTTTAATATCTTTCTATGAGAAAATTAGACCAGGGGGGGCTGGCTGGAAAAATATTGTATCAAAGACTACCATTACGGAAACTGACCGGGAAAAAGATTGGAATGTTCCTATCGGTTTAGCTTGTATGAGTCTGGGATGTTTAGCAATCTATAGTCTTCTGTTCTCAATAGGACATTTAATTTATGGTAAACCAATTTATTTTTCTTTATTGTTAATTGTCTCTGTTATTTCCTCTATATTCCTGTTCAGATTATGGGGGAAGTTATTTAATTAATGGGAAACTTTTAAAATGAGTGCATATGCCTGAATGGAAAAATGATGACGAACTGTTCCGCATAATCAAGCAGGAACTATTTTCGGCCGTGGTCGGGGATATAATGGATAAGCAGGGGCACCTGCGGCAATTTCTGCCCCCACAGATCCAGCCCCTGGATGATGACATGTTTCTTGTTGGCAGGGCCATGCCCGTCCTGGAGGCAGATACCTTCGGGGAAAGGGTGCCTGGTACGGCCAATGAGCTGATGAATAAATCCTTTGGATTGATGCTGGAGGCACTGGATGACCTGAAAAAGAATGAAGTTTATATTTGCACCGGTGCTTCCCCGCGTTATGCGCTATGGGGAGAGTTAATGAGTACACGGGCAAAGAAGCTGGGTGCTGCAGGCGCTGTTGTTGACGGGTATGCAAGGGATACAAAAGGAATCCTTGAGATGAAATTCCCGACTTTTTGCTACGGCCGGTATGCGCAGGACCAGGGACCCAGGGGGAAAGTTATAGATTTCAGGCTGCCAATTGAAATACAGGGGGTTATTGTCCGGCCAGGTGATATTGTGATAGGTGATATAGATGGGGTCTGCGTCGTTCCCCAAAAAGATGAGGTCGACATAATCAGCCTGTCCATCGAAAAAGCCAGGGGTGAAAAACTGGTCAGGAAGGCCATCGAGAGTGGGATGAGTGCCAGTGAGGCTTTTAAGAAATTTGGGATAATGTAGGAAGATCTCGAGCCCGGTGGTTTAATCCGGGTTGTTGACCAGTTCCCTTTCAATCTGCTCGAGGGACTTTCCCTTGGTCTCAACGACCCGTTTTTTGATGAATATGAATCCAGCAATGCAAACGAGTCCGTATAGCCAGATGGCCCCTCCCGTACCGAACGCTTTGTTGATGAAAGGGAATGTATAAACGAGGATGAAACTGGCCGCCCAGAGCGAGAATGTAGCCACGGCCATGGCAGCTCCCCTGATACGGTTGGGAAAGATCTCAGATAGCAGGACCCAGGTGATGGGTGCCAGCGTCATGCTATAACAGGCGATTGCCAGAAGTATGATTATCAGTACTGTAACTCCCTTGAAATCAAAGTAATATAATGAGCCCAATATAGCATAAATACCGGCCAGTCCACCCGCTCCCATGAGCATAAGTACCTTCCTTCCGATTTTGTCCACCGAATAGATGGCGATCAAGCAGAACACCAGGTTAACACTTCCGGTAATTACGATATTGAATAGCGTATCTGATACTCCATAGCCAGCCGCAGCAAAGATCTCTTCAGCGTAATTGAAAATTACATTGATCCCACACCATTGCTGGAAAATGGCCAGCACGATCCCGATAATAAGGACCCTGGACAGTCCCGGGGACAACAAAGATCTGAAATTTACCTTCTCAGTGTCATGTTGAAGGGTGTTTTCAATTTCTTCCGCCTCCTGCAAAGCGTACTCCCTTCCCCCGATGTGTGACAGGATCTGTACTGCTTTTTCGTGTTTTTTTCGCTTTGCGAGCCACCTGGGACTCTCAGGCACTATCCACATAAGCATAAAGAATAATGATGCTGGTACCAACTCTGCCCAGAACATCCATCTCCATCCCCTCTGGCCGTTCCATGATAGCAAGATTTCCTGTGCGGATGAACTTTCCGGAACAGGTTCCGCAATCAGCCAGTTGACAATCTGGGCCAACAATATCCCGATGACTATGGTTAGCTGGTTTATTGATACAAATCCCCCGCGCATCCTGGCAGGTGTGATCTCTGCAATATACATCGGTGACAGGTTGGAGGCCAGGCCGATGGCCACCCCACCCAGTATCCTGTAAAGGACAAAGGGTGTGAAATGATTGGAGGCACCCGTTCCCAGCGCTGAGACTATAAAGACAAAAGCAGCAATTATGAGGAGCTTTTTCCGTCCATATCGGTCACTTAATAATCCTGAGATTACAGATCCCAGCAGACATCCTACGAGTGCACAACTCATGGCCCAGCCCTGCAGCCTGGGATAGTCTACAATATCGAAGAATTTTTCATAGAATGGTTTGGCCCCGCCTATGACCACCCAGTCGTAACCAAATAAAAGCCCTCCCATGGCTGTGACAAGAGATATGCCCAGGATGTACCGGTAGTTGAAGGATAATTTATGGTCCATGATAGGGAGTTCTTACAAAAGTAATCGATCCGGGATGTTTTCCAAATTGAAGTCCTTGTTGTATTTTTAAGGTATGATGAAATACATCCTGCCATTGAGTATCATTTTCTGCCTTACTACATGTAAGGGTCCGGTTGAGAGAAAAACAATTGAAGCAATGGCTTCAGGGCCGGTACCTGATTCAGTGGTTATGGCAGGTATCTATGAACAGGTTAAAACCCCATATAAGTTTGGCGTGGTCTTGAAAGAGGAAGGCAAAAAGCTTGATTGTCCCAGTGTATTCCGACACGGGAATAAATGGTACATGACATATATTGTTTTTGATGGGACAGGTTACGAATCAGCCATGGCTGAGAGCGTGGACCTGGTTCACTGGAAGAAGCTTGGGAAGATCCTTCAGTTCAGCGAAGGAAGATGGGATGACCTTCAGAAAGCCGGATACATTGCTTTGCAGGATATTACCTGGGGAGCTTCTTATGAAATAGAAAAATTCAAGGGTAAATACTGGATGTCCTACGTTGGTGGCAAATTGAGCGGGTATGAGACCGATCCTCTCTCGATAGGAATGGCATGGACCGATGATCCATCTCAGCCAGTGGAGTGGAACAAACTGGATGACCCGGTGCTCTCAGCTTCCCAGCCGGATGCCCGTCCCTTCGAACAGATGACATTATACAAGAGCAATGTCATCCTGGATCCAGAGGAACACCTGGGCTATCCCTTCATCATGTACTACAATGCCAAATCGGAACACGGATATGAGCGGATCACCATGGCCGTTTCAAAAGACATGATCCACTGGCTAAGGTATGGCCATGAACCCCTGATCGATAATGGCAGCGGGATTTCTGGCGACCCACAGATCTGCAAGATCGGGGAGGTGTATGTCATGTTTTATTTTGGGGCCTTTTTCAGGCCGAAGGCATTTGACACCTTTGCCTGTTCCTATGACCTTGTGAACTGGAACAAGTGGGAGGGCGCAGACCTGGTCTATCCCTCCGAGCCCTGGGACAGCACTTATGCCCATAAACCCTGGGTGATCAAGCATGAAGACATGGTGTATCATTTTTACTGTGCGGTAGGCGACCAGGGAAGGGTGATCGCCCTGGCTACTTCGGAAAGGATGGATTAACGACTTGAGCGGGTTCCTGGACCAGGAATGATTGAAACTTAATACGAAACATCATAAAATATAATGGGAAAGATTGAAAGAAGATCAATGATAAAATCGATGGGTGCTTTGTCTCTTGGCATTGCTACTCCTTCATTGTCAAAGGCGGAAGTATGGTTACAGCCCTATGAAACGAAGAAGAATAAAATATCGACTGATATATTGGTAATCGGCGGCGGTACTGCAGGTACCATTGCTGCAATCCAGGCAGGAAGAGCAGGTAGTAAAACTGTATTGGTAGAATTTGGCAGTCAGCTAGGAGGAACAACCACAACCGGTGGCGTGTCATTTCCTGGAATTTTTCATGCATGGGGTAAACAGGTAATTGGAGGAATCGGTTGGGATCTGGTACATGAATGCGTGGCAATGAATGGTGATACATTGCCTGATTTTTCAATTCCTCACGGCAGGCAGCATCCGAAACATCAGGTATATGTAAATGGGCCTTTGTATACCCTTCTGGCTGAGGACAAATGCCTGGAAGCTGGTGTGGACATAAGGTTTTACGAAACCCCGGTCAGGATGGAATTCCAGCATGATAAATGGGTGGTAGAAACCGTTGGGAAAGGCACCCATACGCAAATAACCTGTGATCAGATTATAGATTGTACAGGCAATGCATTTGCAACCTCCATGGCCGGGTTCAAGGTGCTGAGGGAAGCTGAAACCCAGCCCGGTACACTGATGTTTAAGCTGGAAGGTTATGATTTGGCTCAATTGGATATGAATTTGTTGGAGGAGCTATATACCGAGGAATTGAAAAAAGGTGAGATGCACAGGGAAGAATTCCGAAGCATCCGGAGTGTGCTGAATAGTAGTGGTTATACTTTTAGTGGACATATATTTGGCGCTGACTCTACTACTTCGGAAACCCATACCATTACAAATATACAAGGGCGTAAGGCTTTACTCAAGATGTTGCGTTTTCTGAGAACATTGCCCGGATGTGAAAATGCCAGGGTGGTGAAAGTACAAACAGAAACAGGTGTTAGGGAGACCTACAGGATCGATGGTTTACACAGGATTACTGAATCAGATTACTGGTCCGGAATAACTTTTGAGGATGCAGTTTCTTATAGCTATTATCCCATTGATTTACACGATGACGAAGGTGTTAAACCGGTTCATCTTCCGGAAAATGTTTTACCCACTATTCCATTAAGGGCATTAATACCAAGAAACAGCAGGAATTTTATTGTGGCCGGCAGGTGTGTAAGCAGTGATCGCTCAGCAAATTCAGCACTTCGCGTTCAGGCATCATGTATGGGTATGGGGCAGGCAGCTGCTGTTTCAGCTGTTTTGGCCTGCAAATCTGGAAAAACACCAGCGGAAGTTCCCTTGAAAGATATCTGGCAACTTTTAAAAGAGCATGGTGCAATTGTCCCTGTTCAGGCTTAAAAAAGCTTTGTATCTAACTCATTATGGAGTAATCAACCGGAGTTGCTAAACAGCTGTTCGTAGAAGTATTGAATAATCCGGGTAGCCTCCGGAAGATAGATCTCATCCCGTCGGTATTTCTCCGTAAGGTAATGTATGGAAGGCTTGTAGGTCCCAGACAGCATACTTTTGTCAAGATATCCAGCTGAAACAAGTTCCTCCACCTGGCTTTTCGACAATTGATGCTCCATTTCTTTAATTAGCTTCGTAAGCAATACTTTACCTGGTTTTGCCTCAAGGTTCCCCCATAGGTTTACCTTGACAATCCCATCTGCAGCCAGGTTTTTGATCTCTTCCTCGTTCAGGCTGGATGTCCCATGAAGTACCAGGCGACGTCCAACCCCCTGGCTGATCAACCTGGCTTCCTCTCCATGATAGGCAACGGTGCCTTCTGTCCTCCGATGCTCTGTTCCCAGGTTCGCAACTATCAGGTCTACTCCTGTTTCCCTGTAATACTGTTCCGCAGTTCCGGGATCTGTAATCCGGTCTATCACCTCGATGGGTTCATTACTGGGACTGTAATTATAGATTTCATCGACCGCCCCTTCGATGATGAACCTGCCTTTATTTTGAGACACAAAATCCCTGACCATGCGGATATTATCCTCCATACTGTACTTGCTGCAATCCCACATCACAGATGAGAGCCAGTCCCCATACTCCTCAATAATCCAGTCATCTTCACCTGGCTGGGCATGGTCAAGATGGATGATGATATCAAGGTCAGGGTAGGGGCCGTCCTTCCTGGACAGCCGTTCAATGTCGGATTTGACTGCTATGATCCCCTCTCTGAAATCCTGCAGTCCGGTATAATTTTTCAATTGTTGCCTGTCCTCGTAGCTGGCAGTAAATGAGATAATTAACGGCAGGTTGTTCTCAATGTTATGCTGTTCTTTGTAGGATCTGGCACCGCTGAAGATAGCTTCCGTGGTGTAGACAGACTCCGTGCAAAAACAGGGAAGGGCAGATCCCCGCTCCATGATCCCGGTTAATATTTCCCTTGCCTGCTCTCCGTTGGTGATTATTGGCATAGCAATCTGTATTAAGTATTTAGTTTTTCCATATGATCACCCAGCTCTATATATTTCAGGTAAAACTGATCATAGATCTCCTTTTCCCCAGGATCCGGCTTGAAAGATATATATTCAGGTGATACTGCAGGATTCGGAGATTGTACCATATCATCCATGATAGCCCTCCTTACCAGTAAAAAAACACCCCGGCTGGAAGCCTCAGCCTCCACAAAAACTTCTACATTCTCCTGGAGTACGTCAGATATTACCTGGCAAAGGGGCCTGTTTTTTGAGGCTCCCCCACTGAGAATCACCTTCTTCAGCAAGATCCCTGATGATCGGATGGATTCAATATTGAATTTTATTTCAAAGGCAATACTTTCCATGAGGGACCGGAGCATGTGTAGTTTGTTATGCTGCAAGCCCAGGCCATAAAAACCACCTTTTAATTCAGGATTCCACCTTGGTGATCCGGCTCCTGAGAAATAGGGGAGGGCTAAAATTCCCTCACTCCCTGCTGGTACAGATGCTGCGCCCAATAAGAGTTCTTCGTAGGACTGATCTTCACCTTGCATATTCTCTACAAACCATTTGATCAGTCCACCAGTATTCCAGATCGGAGGTTCATATTCCCATTTTCCCGGCAGGGCAGCACAGTTCAGGATGATTTTATGCTGCCTGGGCCTGACAGGCTGGTCCAGTGTCATGGAAAGCGCTGATGATGTACCTATACCGATACTGACCATCCCTTCTTCAATTGCCCCCACGCCCAGGGCTGCAGCCTGCTGGTCGCCAGCTCCAGCGTAAACCCTGATCCCATCCGGCAGTCCCAGCTCATGTGCAATATCCCCGGGAACGGTCCCGACCAAAGAACCGGGTTCCAGCAGTTCGGGGAGTTTGCTCTCATCAATATCAAATAAGTCCAAAATCCTTTTTGACCATTTTCTCCGGGCAACCTCCAGCATGCAGGTCCTGGAGGCAATTGATAATTCGGATACGGCTCTCCGTGTCAGGCGGGAAAGCAGGTAATCTTCCGCCTGAAGAAACTTATATGCCTCCTTATAGATCTTTTCCCTGTGTTTGCGTATCCAGAGAATTTTTGACAGAGACCAGGCCGGATTGGCTACCAGTCCCGTGATATCATAAATCTCCTGTTCACCGAGTTTCTCCACAATTTCCTCCCCCTCCTGAACGGTTCTTCCATCCAGCCATATGATCATATTACTCAGGGGTAAAAAATCCTCATTTACAGGTACAATTCCCTCCCGTTGGCTGGTAATGGTGATGGCGGCGATTTGATCCCTGGTTGCCCGGTCAAAGCCGTGAAACTGATCTTTTACGATGGTCCACCAGGCGGCGGTATCCTGTTCTGCCCAGCCAGCTTGCGGATGGATCAGGGGATTGTCAGTTTTCCTTACATCCACTACCTTGCCGGTAAGGTCAAAAATGGTATTACGGATACTTCCTGTACCGGCGTCGATTACTGAAATTAACTCCATTATTTACAAATATCACATTTTTAAACCAAATATTGATCTTGTACCGGAATCCAGATGTGCAATGTCTGGCAATACATGGTAACAGTTCGCTATATTTGTAAAAGGTAGGATGAAAAGAAAAACCTTTATATTCCTGTTTGCTATTAGCCTGGCAGTATTATCCATGTCCATTCGTGCCCAGGATTCTGCACTGTCAAACTCCGGCAAGGCTTTTAGTTTGATGTTCAGGGATACCATTCCAATGGAAGTGGAACTGATTTTTGATACCTATGGCTTTCCGGATTTCTACCATTGCCATGTACACACCCCTGTCTGCAGTGATGGTTTATGCCGGTCGCTGATACTGGATGTTTACTGGGATCTGCTGGGGAATTTTACGCGTTTTGAGGTGCCCGATCATCCTCCCCTGACCAAATGGGACCACCTGGAATTCTCTGCGGAGGATTACAATAAATTAGCCGAGATCCTGATGGACAAAAATTCAGTTCTTGGAAGTGTCAGGGATGTCAATACCCTTTTTGATCCTACGACAAAGAAAGTTTCTGAGAAGGTGGATGCCGTAACCGGGGCTACAAGTGAAACCATTAAAAATGCTGTGGTACCTGGTGCCGTATATAGTTCTTATACACTCTGGCAGGTAGTTAATGGTGAGATACCATCCTGCATCCAGCAATATACTTTATCCTACCGGGGACATAACCTCATCAATAAATATCTTTTATCTGAGAACTACCATTATCATTATGAGGCATTGGATTACCTGGTTTCAACCGGATATGAGGGGCATCTCCCCGAACTTGTCAGGATGTTGAATAATTGCGATCCCTTTGTGATCAGAATGGCTGTCAGATGGTTTCCACTGGCCTGGCTGGACGATGATCAATTCCAGCTGGCTGTTACAGTATTGATAGATCAGTTTGATTACCGGGCACAGGAAATATGGCTGGATAGGATGATGGATGTTGAAGTCGAGGGAGCAACGCTGGAATATTTGACCGGCAAACCTGAGCGGTTCAGCCAGTATCAATTGCAGCAACTTCTTAAACTTTGTGAAAAAAACCGGTCAAGGCTGAGCCATGACAGTGTCACTCAACTGGAACCATTACTGCAACATGAGAGTCCTACAATTGCCCAGGGGACTTACCAGATCTTTGAAAAACTTGCTGTTGAAAACAAGAATGCCAGAAAAATACTAAGACATTATGAAAAAAGCCAGGACATATAAGGTATCCCGATGGATGGGAATGATCAGTGCATTGATGATATTCACTTTTGCCGTCCATGGCAAAGACCATATCCTGGTCGAAACAGAATCATTCCATGAAAAGGGTGGCTGGGTGATCGACCAGCAGTCTTTTGATATCCTGGGATCCTCCTACCTGCTGGCACACGGGATGGGTGTACCTGTTCCGAATGCGGTTACGGAGATACATGTCGACAGGCCGGGAGATTATCATGTCTGGGTCAGGACAAAAGACTGGGCCCCGTTTCCCAGGGGTCCCGGGAAGTTCAACCTGCTCATTGAAGGAAAGGCAATGGACAAGGTGTTCGGTTCAGACGGTTCAGATGAATGGCGCTGGTACCAGGGAGGGAAGGTAAAACTAAACGGTGGGTCAGTGCGCCTGGAACTGGAGGATCTCACGGGTTTTGAAGGGCGGTGTGATGCTATCCTGTTGACCATGGATCCAAAATTCAGGCCACCCAACGACAAGGCCTCCCTGGAATCTTTACGTGTTGAGTTGCTCGATTTCCTGTCTGAAACGGAAGATCTTTTGCCATTTGATGTAGTGGTGGTTGGGGGTGGGATCGCAGGGATTACCACTGCCGTTCAATCTTCCCGCCTGGGATTAAAGGTTGCACTGATACAGAACAGGCCGGTACTGGGTGGCAATAACAGTTCGGAAATCAGGGTGCACCTGATGGGGGATGTGGATAAAAACCATTATCCCAAGCTGGGGCGCATTGTCAGGGAACTGGACAATGGGGATCCTGAGAATGCCAATCCTGATGCCAGGGCTTATGGGGATAAGCGGAAACTGGAGGTTGTCCTTGCCGAAAGAAACATATCACTCTTCCTGAGCACGCATGCACATGGGGTGGAAATGGAGGGGAACCGGATAGTGGGGGTACTGGCCCGGAATATAGAGACAAACAAGGAGTTTCGGTTCCGGGGGACCTTATTCGCAGATTGTACCGGTGATGGTACCCTGGGTTACCTGGCAGGGGCCGATTTCCACCTGGGCAGGGAAAGCCAGTCGGAAACCGGTGAGACCATGGCTCCTGAAGAGGCCGATGATTTTACCATGGGTTCATCCAACCTGTGGAATGCCCTCGAGCAGCCATTTCCAAGTGAGTTCCCGGAAACACCCTGGGCGTTGCCTTTCAGTGATGAATACCATTGGGAGGGAACACGTTCCAGGTGGACATGGGAGACAGGATTTGGTAATTTCAATACAGTTTGGGATGTGGAGAAGATACGGGACCATAACTTCCGGGCTATCTACGGTAACTGGTCCTACCTGAAGAATCACAAAAAGGAGAAATACGCAAACTGGAAACTTAACTGGGTGGCCCACATTTCGGGCAAGAGAGAATCCAGGCGATTGCTTGGGGACCATATCCTGACCCAGCAGGATCTGCAGGACCATGTGATCTACCCGGATGGGGTGGTTACCACCACCTGGGACATAGACCTGCATTTTCCGGATTCTGTCAACAGTAAATATTTTCCGGGTGAGGAATTTATCAGCTGGTATGTACATCCCGATATCAAGCCATATCCGGTTCCCTACCGTTGTTTGTATTCCCGCAATATAGGTAACCTGATGATGGCAGGCAGGAACATCTCTGTCACCCATGTGGCCCTCGGTACTATCCGTGTCATGAGGACCACAGGAATGATGGGAGAAGTACTTGGTCATGCAGCATACCTTTGCATCAAGCACCAGACAGATCCCCGGGGCGTTTATGAAAAGCACCTGGATGAAATGAAAAAAATGTTGGGTGAAGAATTGTTATTTAATCCTGAATAAAACCTATCAACCATGAAAAAAGCAACTTTCATTCTGGCTATTTGTCTGTTCTGGAATATTTTTCCGGCACAGGCTGAAGAGCGCAACATGTTGAGCCAACTCTACAGTGAACAAGAAATAGATGGACTCCTGTTGTCCGGTAATAGCTGGATAACTTTCCCGGAATACACTGACCGTAAAGCCTGGGAAGAGATCCCTGAAAATATACGTATAGAAATAATCCGGAAGGGGGAAGAATCCCTCAATTTTGAGTGGGGAGTGGTTAAGGCTACTGATTACCTGGAGTTTGTTAGGAGCGGCGATCGCCGTGTCATGCAGGATCCTTACAGTGCCAGGAGAAGGGCTCTTCAAAACATGGTACTGGCAGAGCTGACCGAAGGAGAGGGACGCTTTCTTGACCAGATCATCAACGGAATATGGGCTCTCTCTGAGCAAACCTCCTGGTCGGCATCTGCTCATTTATCCCTGCAGGATGCGGGACCGGGTCTGCCAGATGTGGAGGAACCCACCATTGATCTGTCAGGGGGCGAAGTATCGAGCCTGTTTTCCTGGACCCATTTTTTCCTGAAAGATGAATTCGATAAGGTCAATCCATTGATAGCGGAGCGGATCCGGTACGAGATCCGGCACAAAGTACTGGATGTCTATGATAAAAGAGAAGATTTCTGGTGGATGGGGTTCACGGGAAGGAGTGTCAATAACTGGAATGTTTGGGTCAATCACAATATGCTTACAACCATATTGCTTATGGAAGAAGATCCGGAGCGGAAGGCGCGTAATATATACAAGACCATGCGTTCGGTGGATAAGTTCATTGACTATTATGAACCTGACGGGGGATGTGATGAGGGACCCTCCTACTGGGGGCATGCTGGAGGAGCCCTTTACGAATACCTTGAGATGCTGCATATGAGTACCGATGGAAAGATAGATGTGTTTGACCAGGAGATGATCAAGAATATCGGCCGGTATATCTATCGGGCCCAGATCTCATATCCATACGTGATCAATTTTGCTGATGCCAGCGCCAAATCAGGCAGCCGACCCGGTGTTGTTTACCGTTACGGAAAAAGAATACAGGATCCTGTAATGCAGGCATACGGTGCCTTCCTTGCAGAAAAGGCAAGCTGGGAAAAGACCATTCCGAGTGGAAACCTGGAAGCCACCTTGCTGAACCTTTTTCAGCTTTCCGAGATCAACGAGGCTGAAGCCAGGGAACCCTTGATATCAGATTTCTTCCTTCCCGACCTGCAGGTTTGCGGGGCAAGGGATACAGAAGGCTCTTCCGATGGCTTTTTCTTTGCAGCCAAAGGAGGACATAATGCAGAGAGCCATAACCATAATGATGTGGGTAATTTTATCCTCTATTACAATGGACAGCCTGCCATTATAGATGTGGGTGTCGGCACTTATACCCGCCAAACATTCAGCAGCGAGAGGTATAAGATCTGGACCATGCAATCACAGTATCACAATGCCCCCACCATCAATGGAGTCCAGCAAAAGAACGGCATTGATTACAGGGCAGAAAAAGTAGCCTTTGAAAAAAAGGGCGGGCAGCTAAGGTTCCAGCTTGATGTTGCCGGGGCATACCCGGAGGAAGCAATGGTTCAAAACTGGTACAGGACCTTCAGCTTTGAACAAGGAAGGGCACTTACAATCACGGAAGATTTCCGCCTGGAAAAAAAGCAGGGGACAACTTCCGTAAATTTCATGACCTGTCTTAAGCCCGAGAAGGATTCAGACGGACTGGTAAATCTGAAAGGCAAAGATTTTTCTCTTCTGCTGAAATATGATCCAAAGAAAACAGACCTGAAAATAGAGGAAAAGCATATTGAAGATGCCAGGCTTAATAATTATTGGGGTGAGTCCGTCTACCGCCTGGTTTTTATATACAAAAAAGATAAACTGAGTGATGAGGTAGAATTTAAAATCACCAGTCAATAACTTATTCTAGAAAGGAACTATTGTATTATGTTGAATATATCGAGGTGTTTATTTTTACTGTTACCTATACTTCTATCAAACCTGGTATCGGGCCAGTATCAGTCATCAATCTTACACTTTGATGACAGCAGCCGCCTGGTTTACCATTCAGACAAGGATGGAAACCGTATCCCTGATTTCAGCCATGCAGGATATAAAAATGGTGGGGTTGATATACCTGAACTGCCGGTTGTTTTAGAGATCAGTCCCATCGAGGGAGATAATACGGCGCATATACAATCTGCAATCGACCAGGTTTCGGGTCTGGCCCCTGATGAGGATGGGTTTCGTGGTGCTCTGTTACTTAAACCTGGACTGTATCCTGTTCATGGGGTCATTTATATCAACAGCAGTGGTGTAGTACTGCGAGGATCAGGGGAAGGGTCCAGCTCGACTGAAAACACCATTTTACAGGGTAAATTTGACACGCCTCACCAGCGGACGCTTATTGTCATTGGAGGTAATGAAAAAACAAGATGGAGAGATGAAGTGCCCGGCTCACGGGTTAATATTACTAGCGAATACATCCCGGCAGGAAGTCGCACGATTGAAGTTGAAGATGCTTCAAAGTATAGTGTAGGGGATAATATGATCATCAGGCATCCCAGTACGAATGAATGGCTGGCCGCTGTGGATTACGGAGGTACTGCAGGTGATGTGCTTTGGCAACCAGGTGAAATTGATATGTATTTCAATCGGTTTATTACACGGATCGAAGGGAATAAAATAAAATTTGATGCTCCACTTTACCACGAAATTGACCGCTCATTGTCCCAGGCTTATGCATGGATTTTTACAAGAAGTAACCTTGTCACCGAATCTGGTATTGAAAATCTCAGGGTTGATATTGAAACAAACGGTGGTGAAGATGAAGACCATATCTGGACAGGAATACGATTTACCAGGGTTGAAGATTGTTGGGCAAAAAATGTTACTGTCTTACACTTCGGGTTTGCCGGATTCAATTTTGAAGATGCCTCCCGCAGCACTTTATTGAACTGTTCAGCCATTGAGCCAATTAGTATAATAACCGGATCGCGGAGGTATAACTTTAACCTGGGATATGCCAGTAATAATATTCTGTTTGAAAATTGTCATGCTTCCGAGGGACGCCATGCTTTTGTTTCAAATGGGACCAGCACAGTATCGGGTATTGTTTTTACGAATTGCAGCTCTACGGGTGATCACACTTCTTCTGAATCTCACCGCAGGTGGGGACAAGGTATACTCTGGGATAAAACGTCTATGAATTCAAATAATACAACAAGGATATTGGGACTTTACAACCGGGGAGATTATGGGACAGGGCATGGTTGGACCGGAACAAGTCTTGTAGCATGGAATGTGTCAGCACCAGCTAATCAAATCGTTATTCAAAAACCACCGATTGGACAGAATTATGGCATTGCCTGTGAGGGAACTGTAAATAATAATGGCCCATTTTATCATCCGGCTGGCTGGATAGAAGGAACAGGTGAAAATATAAGCCCGGCATCATTGTACGAGGCCCAATTATCAGAACGCCTGACATTTGGTGTTGGTCCTGATGCACCTGCAAAATTGAAAACCTCTGATTCATTTACGGATACTTCCAGGTATGTGAGCCTGGAGTGGATCGATATAGCTTTGGATGAAGACCAGTATGTAGTTGAACGCTCATCGGATGGAGGGAACACATTTGAGGTGGTAGCTCAACTTATGAAAGATATTCAATCTTTCACTGATGAAGGCCTTCCGAAAGGGATCTTTTACTACAGGGTAAGGGCCGTAAATTCCATTGGGGCTTCAGCCTATTCCAATGTCCTTCAGGTTGATGTAATAACCGGCTTGAAATCTTTTGTTAATCAACCAGGAATAGATGTATATCCGAATCCAATCATTGATTATCTCACTATTAAAACCTCTATGCCGGTTAGTAAAGTTGTTTTTTACGATACTGTTAGCCGGATGGTTAAGCTTGAAATCCTCAATCATCGAAGTGAAGTATCTATCAATGTTGAGGATTTATCGAATGGGATTTATATCATGCATCTTTACCTAGGTAATCATGGGATTGCAGTCAGAAAAATTATTAAGAACAGTTGATTATTCTTTCCGTATATTTGGTCTACAGCCTGAACCGTGTTGAAATATCCGAACATACCTGCTTCCTTTAACCTGATGGCAAAGCCAGTCGGGGCATTGTGCAACCTTGAATGTAACTATTGTTACTATCGCGGGAAGATGTGCATGTATGAAGACAGTCCATACATGATGAAAGAAGAGATCCTCGAGGAATATGTGAAACAGTATATCAATTCGCAGGCTTCCCCGGTAGTCGTTTTCAACTGGCAGGGAGGAGAACCTACCCTTGCGGGACCGGCCTTTTATGATCAGGCACTGTATCTGCAAAAAAAATACGCAGGCAATAAGAAGATTGAGAACAGCATTCAGACAAACGGTACAATGCTCGATGAATCCTGGTGTCGTTTCCTGAAAAGGCACCAATTCCTTGTTGGAATATCCATTGACGGTCCCAGGGAGATTCATGATTACCACAGGCGGGGAGTGGGACAGACAAGTACCTGGGAAAAGGTAATGCGAGGGATCAACCTGTTGAGGGACTATAGCGTGCCATTCAATACTACTACTGTGATAAGCAATCACAGTGCAAGGTACCCGGTCGAGATCTACGAATTCCTGAAAGATCTGGGCAGCAGCTACCAACAATATGCACCTGCGGTTGAAAGATATCTGAAACATAAGGCAACCATTGAACCTGAACTCTCACCACCTGAGATCAGGATAGGAGCAGAACTGACTACCTGGTCAGTAAGCCCTGAAAAATATGGTGAATTCATGGTCAGCATATTTAATGAGTGGGTCCAAAAAGATGTTGGAAAAGTCTTCGTACAATTATTTGAAACCACCCTGGCCAATTGGCTGGGGGAGGATCCTGGACTATGCCTGTTCAGGAAATATTGCGGTAATGCATTGATGATGGAGCAGAATGGTGATGTCTACGCCTGTGATCATTATGTTTTTCCTGCTTATTTGCGTGGCAACATCGTTGATGATCCCCTCCTTGAGCTGGCCCTGTCGCAAGAACAGATCAGTTTTGGTTTCGATAAGCATAATACGCTTCCCTCTATGTGCAGGTCCTGTGATTACCTCTTTGCCTGCCATGGTGAATGTCCAAAAAACAGGATCATTACTACACCGGAGGGAGAATACGGCCTGAATTATCTTTGTCCGGGTTTTAAGCATTATTTCGGCCATGTCGCTCCCTTCATGGATCATATGGCAGAACAGATCCGCAATGGGAAGTCACCCCTGTCAGTAAAAAGATACGCCAGGAAATTGTTGTCTTCAAAATAATCATTTAACACGGACTCAAACTATTGGCCGGATATTTGTGACGAACATGTCAGTTATGTGTATCTTTAGAAACCAAATGATAAAATATTAAGAAGATGAAAAATGTTGCGGTAGTATTACTGGTCGGTATACTTATCTGTTCACCGGCCTATTCCCAGAAGAAAAGTAAAGAGTTGATGCCTGTAAAGGGAACGGTTACGGCTTTTAGTAATTTCTCAGTATTGAACGCAGAAGTGATATCCAAAAAGACCAAAACGACCACCCTGACGGATTCTCTGGGCCGGTTTGAGATCATGGCACCAGCGGGAGACCAGTTAACGATCACTGCAGCTGGTTTTGAGAGCAATCGGAGAAAAGTCCAAAAGGATAATGAACCTTTTGAGGTGAACCTGATCTTTCAGGATAGTCAAAAAAACCAGGAGATCGCCGTCGCTTATGGTCATATCCGTAAAGATGACCTGACTTATGCACTTTCCCATTACACTGACCTCAATAATGATTTTGCGAAGTATACCAGTGTGGAGCAATTACTCCAAACCGAACTGGTAGGAGCATCGGTTCTCAACCAGGGTGGGGGAATAAAGGTCTATCTTCGGGGTAGTGAAAGCACTGGTGCTATTAGCGGATTTGACCACTCTGCTTTGTTCGTCCTTGATGGGGTACCTACTGACGGGGTTGACCACCTCAATCCGAGGGATATAAAATCTGTCACATTATTGAAGGGTTCGGAGGCAAATATGTACGGATCAAGAGGTTCCCATGGGGCAGTACTCATTGTGACGAAATAATTTTTCAGAAGAATTCCTTGTTGATGCTTTGATAATTTTGGCCCTAGCGGTCTGGATGTCGTCCCCATTGATATCGCCGTTCCGGATCGAAGTCCGGATTGGGGACAGGTAATTCAGCCCTCACGTCTTTCCTCCAGTCGACAAGCAGCCCGTAGAGCTCATCCGCTTTTTCTGGATGCTGCCCGCTCAGGTCGGTGGTCTCCCCAATGTCATCTGCAAGATTATACAGAAAACGTATGTCATTGTGTAGATGGTGTATCAGTTTCCAATCCCCTTTCCTAATCACACTCGCAGGAAAATCATGGTGGTATACGGGATAGTGCCAGAAGATGGCCCGGTCCCTGTCAAACTCTCCTCCGGCGAGTATATTAAGAAAGCTCTTCCCGTCAAATACCTGTGTTGCAGGAAGATCCAAACCTGCGAGTCCGGTAAATGTCGGAAAGAAGTCCACACTGGAAATGATGGCATCACTGACCTGTCCACCAGCAATTTTCCCTGGCCATTGTACAATCATGGGTTCCCTGATACCCCCTTCATAAATGGTCCCTTTTTCTGCACGGAGTGGTTTGTTCGAGGAGGCAACATAAAGCAGGGTATCACCTTCATAAATATACTGTTTTGAATTGGCCAGTAAGGGGACTTTGTCGAACCTGCTGATGAGTCCGCCGTTATCGGAAAAATAAACAACTATGGTATTCTCTGTAAGTCCCAGTTCATCCAGTTTATCCAGGACGCGGCCAACGCTGTTATCGACATGTTCCACCATGGCTGCATAAACAGCATTGCAGGTATATCCTTCCACCTTCTCCTTCTGCAGGTATTTCTGTATCAGCATGGAATCTGCATCCAGCTGTACATGCACGTCGTAATGTGCCAGGTAGAGGAAAAAAGGGTTTTCGCTATGCTTGTCAATAAAATCAAGACCAAGATCTGTCAATGCCTCGGAAAGAACAACTCCTGGCAATGGGTCTATGGGCATCTCCATCCGGTCCGCATAATGAAAGAATCCGCCTCCCTGGTAAACATTGCTTATATCAAAACCCTGGTTTTTTGGATAGTATTCCCCTCCACCGAGATGCCATTTTCCGAAATACCCGGTGGCATATCCTGCATCCCTCA
>CAZXOJ010000046.1:0-20147 GCA_964642325.1 uncultured Bacteroides sp.
AAATAATCCCCGCAACACTGTAATTAATCACTTTGCGAGTGAACTGACCTAATCCAAATACAAGTAGAAGGGATTTGAAATCCCGTACTGACAGGCTGACAACTACTGCAACAATTGCCAGTCCCACGAAAGCAACAATGCGCCACCAGGAGTTTTCATGAATAAACAATCCAAAAATGCACATTCCACCGATTACCAGAATAGCAGAAAGAAGTGTATTATACTTTCCTTGAATTGTACTTTTGAAATTAGTCATCTGTTGACCCTGCAAAGCGTGATCCGTTAAACCTTTTCCTTAGCATGACAAGGAGAATGATTGCGGGGACCAGCAGCAGGATCCAACCGGAGCCCAGGCAGAAACCTCCACCGGCAATAATCCTGGTGTCAGGCAGGGCTCGCCTGATCTCAGTAATGGCAATGCTGTCTTCGAAAAACTCCTCTGCCAGCACCAGCAGTCCCAGCCCGGTTAATTGGTGGACGGGATTGAGATTGTCTACCTGGAGATCCAGGGTAAGGGCTTTAAGTCCAGTATAATCTTCCAGGGGTGAAAGATCGCTTATGCTATCACAACCAATCAACTCAAGTACCTGAAGGGAACTATGCCCGGTGATAATATCAGCGAACTCCATTTGGGTGGTATTCTCAGGTAGGGACAGACGGGTAAGCTGAGGCATTTGAATGATGGCCGGGATATCAACGATGTTCTCACACCCGTTTAGACCCAGGCATCTTATCCCGGAAAGATTAGTTGCAGCCCCTATCTCCCTGAGGGAATCACAGAAGATGAGGTTCAAATCTCTAATATTAGAAGATCCGACAATTGGTGATAGATCGTGTATGTCACATTCTATAATGGAGAGGGACTCAAGATTTGTTAATTTGGCAAAACTGAAGTCAGTTATGTCAGTTGAATCCCAGTTTTCAATGATCAGGGAATTCAATTCCGGGAGACCATAGAGAAAATCCTGATCAAAGGAATCTTCACCAGAATGCCACAGTAATTCCAGTTGCTTTAAATCAGCTTTCGTTTCCTCGGCCAGTTTACTGTACTGAAGATCCTCCGCGATAAGCCAACCTGGTTTAATAAGAGAGAGCACTTCGGCAAGCTGGCTGTCCCCCTCAAGATATAAACCTGGATTGGGAATTTCCCCGGATAAATTCTCCAGTAAATTTAATTCGGTTCCTGACAGAGGCAATGAAATATGAAAGGACCGAATACTTTTCAGAACTTTTTCATCAGTTTCGGCAAGCCAATCCCATCCTGCCGATCCTTCCGATAATTTGGCCGAAATCAACTCATTGTTTAGGTAAAACAAGTTGGAGATAGTATCATAACTGACAGCAAGATTCAAACCATCAGAAGCATTGTACCGGTAACATAAGATATCATCTTCCATTAACTGGAAGTAAATCAGGTCACCTGCAGAAACGGCCAAACTAACATTATCATCCTCCTCATAGGAATAGTGACTGGCAGAGGAATATGATTTTGAGCAATTTAGTACCATTAGGGCACCCGTAACATCTATAATATATTGCTCAGTATCTACTGGATCAGTGATAGTTCCACAGCCAGCATACAAGATCAATGTAGACAGAAAAGAAATCCTTAAAAGAAAAAATAGCTTTTTCATTTCTTGCGTGGAATTTTTTTTAAAGTTAAACCAAGCTCCATTCAAAGTCAAATAATTCAGCATTAATGATTGACATTCAGATTAGTATTGATTTGAATCACTTTATTCCATAAATTCACATTTCAGATTTTGCATGTTCTTAGTTCCGGATGACTCTCAGGTTTATAAACGCAAAGTAATGCTATGAATTCCAATCTTCTCTCCATCGTGATCCCTTGCAAGAATGAAGAGAAACAATTGCAGTGGACATTGACTGCCATCGAGCAGCAATCATTTGATACGGCCAATTGTCCCATCTATATTGCAGATGCGGGATCTACAGACCGGACCCTGGATATCATAACTGATTTTCAAAAGAATACACTTCTGAATATCCATGTAGTTGAAGGAGGCTACCCTCCAGCCGGCAGGAATAACGGGGCCAGGCATTGCCAGTCAGAATATATTTTATTCCTGGATGCTGATATTGAGTTAGGAGAGGATGCCTCCATTGAAAAAGCTATGAAGCTTGCACTGGAGCGGAACCTGGATATGGTCTCAACTTATATCAAGAGCAAAGATGGAAATGCATATGACCGGTTCTTCTGGGAACGGATGCATGCCTTTACTTATCGTTATCCGTATATCGTGGGACCATATGCAGCCGGGATGTTTATACTCATTCGCAGGAAAAAGTTCTATGAACTGGGAGGATTCAATGAAAAGATGGTCCTGGGGATGACTGGGAGCTGACCAGGATGATCTCCCGAAAGAAATTTGGCGTTGCTGACACCTATATCTGGACCACCAACCGCAGGTTCCAGTCCCACGGCTACCTGCGAACCATAGGCAAATATTTCAGGGTGGCTATGAGCAAAGATTTCAGGCAGAAGGATAACAGGAATTACATGCATGTAGAATTCTGATCTGAATATTTTGTATCTTATTCGAAATTAAATTGCTATGAAGCGTACTGGTTTATTTTTACTGGTCTTTTTACTGCTATCTTCCTCCTTGCCTGCACAGCAAAATGACCCTTTCCTGGGGATTACAAATGAAAAAGTGTTGCCCATGTTAAAGCACCTTCCTTATCGTCATGGAGGTATGAATGTTCCGGCCGAAGACGGCCGCCTGCTCTATGATATAATTCTGGATAAGGGTTATAAAAAGGGACTTGAAATAGGGACGTCTAACGGATATTCTGCACTCTGGCTTGGAATGGCATTCAAAGAAACCGGAGGCAGCCTGATCACCTTGGAGATAGAGCCTCAGAGGGCAAGGGAAGCCCGGGAGAATTTCGAACATGCGGGACTGGATGACATAATCGATTCACGGATTAATGATGCATTGAAGGAAATACCTGCATTGGAGGGGGAATTCGATTTTATATTCATCGATGCCTGGAAGCCGGACTATATGAAATACCTTGAACTGATCCTTCCAAAGATGAAATCCGGTGGAGTTATAACAGCTCACAATGTTACCAGCCAGGGCAGCTCCATGAGGGATTTCCTGGATGAAATACAGCAAAATCCAAAGCTTCGCACGACCATAGACCGCAGCAGCCGGGCAGGAGTTGCAATCAGTTATGTAAAATGATTTACGTATTTACAGTTTCATGTGACCGTTGTTAATCTCATCGACCATGATCCTGATACCATCTTCATTGAGGTCAAGATCATCAATAAAATCAACATAATTGGTCCACTGTTCCGGAGATAAATTGTGTCTTTGAAGTGTGCCTTGTGGGGGATCACTCGAATCATTCTTCTTGCTCTGCTTGTACAATTCAATAAATAGTTCTGCTGATAGTAACATAATTTATCTTTGAATTAATCATACTTCACTAGTTGAAAGGTAATAATTTTTAGGTTTAATTAGTGCTTAGTTAACAGCAAATTCAAGGGTTTGGTTGCTTCAAAACCACACTTTTTTACGAACCTCGCACCAGCATACATGAACACCTTAAATTTTACCATGAATTTCCCGACAATTTTCACTCAATATTTGCCTGGACGAAGAGTTGCATGTTATCTATATCAAGTCCAACAAGGTATCCCATATCTGCATAATCTGTATATACACAGCCTGCATCCAGGTTGATCAGGGTACGCTCACGGCTGAATAATGTTACCTTGATAGAATCCAGGGATGTCGGAGTATGTCCATGTACTACAGGTTTTCCCTTGGCTTTATATCGGTCATAGTCCATGTTCCGGCTCCAGATCATGGCATCCATATCATGGAATGGGTGGTCATCGTGAAAGTTAAATCCTGCATGGACGATGAAACACTTATCGAGCTCGATGTAGTAGGTAGTGTGACTTAAGAACTCCATATATTTGGCCGGCAATTTTTCATCTCCAGGTAATTCGAGATATTCTTCCTGGCTCAGTCCGAAAGACTTCAGGGTTGCACCTCCGCCATTATAAATCCATGGATGGAAGTAGGTATCACTAGATAAGGATTCAATCAGCATTTCCTCATGGTTGCCGCGAATGAAAATGGTATTATAACCACTCTCCTTCAGACCGATCAGGTAATCGAGGACCCCTTTGCTATCCGGACCGCGGTCAATGTAATCTCCCAGGAAGAACAGCTTGTCTTCCCTGGATATTTTCATCTTTTTTTTAAGCAGTCCCTCAAGGGTTTTCTTACAACCATGTATATCACCGATAACAAGTCTTCTTGCCATGCATTTTTTTTCAGGAGGATATAAAACTAAGAAAAAGTGCGGATTAAGTTAGTTAATTGAACCCTATTTTTTACGCCGGTTTTCAGATATATCCGGTGGATGTGATCTTTTACAGTCTGGAGTGAAATAAACAATGAATCACTGATGTCCTGGTTGCTATTCCCCTTGCAGATCAATTGGACAATTTCGCTCTCTCGCTTTGAAATTTGGAATTTCTCTATAAAATCTGCCAGGCTTTTGTCAAAATCATGCTTTTCGGCAGGGGCCACAAAGTTTTTATCGAGGTAGAGGCTCAGGAAGAAAATAGGGATCAGGTGGATGGCAAATAATACAATGATGAAACCAAATCCATAGGCAGGACCCAAATGAGACAGGTTGATCAGGGTGGTGGTTCCCAGTGCATATATCAGGTACATCAATCCAAAAAGGCGGATATTCTTCCTGTCCTTGTTATCAAGAAACCTTCGTGAGTGCAGGAAAAGCTGCAAAAGAGAGTATGTATACACGAGTATACTGACAATGGTATACCCGATAAGCATACTCGAACGGATCAGCTCAGGCCTGTTCTCACCAAGTAATTCCCTCTCAATGAGCAGCGCACCATAACCTATGAATCCCAATGCAAGAGGCAGGAAAAAAACGAGGTTGAATACAGAGGTGACCTTTTCATTGACCATTTCTCTTGACAGCCGGATAAACATGTACCATGATAAAATGAGAAAGGGTATTCCCAGGTAGAAAAAGAAGGAAACGATGGAATCAATGGCCTGCTCGTCCAGGTCCTGTTTCAACAGGAAAACCCTGATCAGCCGGGATCCGATGATCCCGTAAATGCCAAATACAAATAAGAATATAAGGTAATAAAAATAGGAGGAGAGCCACGGCAGCCTGTATTTCCTAACCAGCTGGTTGCTGAACATAATAACGATACTGCCGGTGATCAATGAACCGGTGAGAATGATAATTTGTATCGTTTCACTCATAAAATTTAATCTGTAACGAATTTATGCAAATTCTGTGAATGCATCCCCTACCAAAGTAGTGTTTTCAAAAATCCTACTTTGGTCGCTAAAATAGTCTGCAGGGCCGCCATATATTTGACAATGTAAAAACCAAATAATATATACAGATATGGAAACAATCGAATCTAATAACACATATGTATCTGACACCTCTACAGGTGACAACTACGGTAAAGGGTGGAAATTAATCTTCACCACCTTTATAGAATTACTTGTCGTAACACTTGTTTATGCAGTTATCCAGATGCCGACACATGGTTTTCAAATCAAACCTGATGGATTTGAATGGTACCTCGTTCCTATTATTATGCTGGCTATCGGGTATGGGATCTTTATATCAGGGCCTATTGGCTACAGTGTTAGTTGGGTGTTTTTAAAGGCCGTCCGCCGGGAAAAGATCGAGATCAAGGACATGTTTGCTGTGTTTGAACGGAACTACTGGAATGCCGTGATCGCCGCATTGGTTACAACGATCATTATTGTCATTGGACTTTTCATGTTTATCGTACCAGGGATCATTTTTGCCTGCCGGCTGGCTTTCGTTCCATTCCTGGTAATTGACCAGAAAATGGAGGCAATGGAAGCTCTCAAAGCAAGCTGGGCCATGACGAAGGGGCATGGATGGACCGTCTTTTTCATGGGACTGCTTGCCTTCTGCATAGTGATAGCAGGATTGCTGGTGCTGATATTTGGTGTCCTCATTTCAGCCATGTGGATTTCTGCAGCATTTGCCGTACTTTATCATTCGGTTTATCTGAAGGAGGGTATCCCAGAGACAAACGGGACCTACGTTCAAAAGGTTGAATAAGCTATTTAAACCCTCTAAAAACAAAACCATCCGGACCCATTCAGCAAAGAATGGTATTTCCGGATGGTTTTTTTTGGCTAGAGATGTGCTGAACTTAAGGTGCTGTAAATTTTTCCACTTTGTTGGAGAGCGACTGTACCGATTGCATATAACGGTAAATGGCCCTCAGGTCTTCATCCTTCATCTTGCTGTAGAGTGTCCAGGCCATTACTGTATTCAGATCACCATCCCTGATCTCTGGCAGCACTGTTGAACTGTCTGCGAAAATTTTAAAACGCATTAGAAATGCTTCCTCAGTCCATTGCCCTATCCCTGTTTCGTTATCTGGCGTCAGGTTGGCTGACCGAACAACACCTCCTGTTGGAAGGGGATATTCATTTCCTCCTGCCAACAATAATTCCGGTATCATCATGCCCCGGTCATCCTGTGTCGTGTGACAGTATATACATCCCGCCGCATTGGCTACATACTCCCCGTAAGCAACCTGGTCTGAAAGATCAGGCATATCTGGCAATTCATGTTCTTCCGGCATCATATTGACGATCAGTCCCAGCGGAAAATCCAATTCACGTTCGGGTATTTGGGATTCAATGGGTTCAAGCGTCCTGATGTAGGCAATGATGGAATATATATCTTCTTTATCCATTTTGGCATAGTCATTATAAGGCATTACCGGGAAGAGAGCATTGCCTTCATTATCCACCCCGGCTGTAATGGCCTGAAAAATCCCCCCATCGGTCCAGTCCCCCAACCCAGCCGGCGTAATATTAGGCGTATACATCACTCCGGGAAATCCCGTTTCATGTGAGAAACGCAAGCCCCCTGCACCTTCCCTGCCGGATATCAGGGGCATTGAATAGACAGATGGATCGCGCAATGAATGACAATCTATACAACCGGCAACATACCAGGCAAGGTATTCACCCCTTTCGAGTCGCTCAGGGGTAATCTCCACCTGAAGATCGGGTGGGTCGCCCACTTTTGGTAAGCCTAGTTTAACATATGACAGCATCACTATGATGAGGACGACAATAAGGGCCAAAATTCCAAGCAGGATCTTTACAATAGTTTTCATGTCAGCTGTTAATATATTTTAATGAAGAATTAAAACTATAATAATAAAATAAGATCTCAAAATCCTTAATTAACATTAATTTAGAATCCATATATTAATTCCTGTAAAAAGTTCATTCATAACAGCTAATCAGCATAAACCATTATTTAAATCGGCTTCTTCCTTCTTTGCGGTAAATATGTAGCAGGGCTTCCAGTTCTGCGACTTTCTCAGGCATATCATGATAGAGATTGTCTTGTTCCCCGATATCCTCATCCAGGTTGTAGAGTTGCAAGGGGGGACCGTCCTTGATCTCATCCCGGCTCCATCCGCCGGAGCTCATATCCAGGATGAGTTTCCAGTTGTCTTTCCGGATAGCAAGTGTCGTGGACACGGCCTGGTTGATCATGGTTCGCCTTTCTGCCCTATCAGATTTCTCCCGGGTAAGCGCTGACAGGTAGCTGAAGCTGTCCTCTCCCGCGTTCCAGTCCAGTTGCTGTCCCGTAAGTTCAGCCATGGTAGCCAAGAGATCATTATGACAGATCATCCTGTTGCTGCTACTTCCCTCCGGAACAATTCCCGGCCACCTGACCAGGAATGGCACCCGGTGTCCTCCTTCCCATACATCTGATTTCATACCCCTGAAATGGGCATTGGCCCGATGATTGTATTTCGCTATGTCTTCCGGCTTCCAGTGCGATCCATTATCACTGGTAAGGATCAGGATGGTATTGCCACGAATATCAAGGCTGTCGACAAGCTGCATGATTTGTCCAAGACTATGGTCCACCTGGTTCACAAAATCACCATAGGTTCCGGCCCCGGATGTTCCGATAAAAGATTCAGTGGGAACCCATGGTGTATGGGGAGCAGTGAGCGGGAAATACAGGAAGAAGGGGCGGTCAGGATATTTCGCTTGATGATCCCTGATGAATCCCATGGCATGCCTGGTCAGCCTGGGAAGGACATCATAAAAATCAAATCCTTTTTCTGCGTCTCCGTGCCTCCAGAAAAGTCCGCGTTCACGCTCGGACGCTCCATCGATATGCTCCAGGTCTGTATTTACGACCTTTTTGTTGTTGATATAGATATATGGCTGCATGTCCAGTGAGGCTGGTAAAATATATGAATAATCGAATCCATGGTCGCAGGGTCCGCCATCAACGATACCTGTATAATCCACATTATCTGTGGTTGTTGTATTTCCGAAATTCGAACCGACATAGAGTAGTTTATCGGGATCCTTCTTCTTGTAGTCGAGTCCCAGGTGCCATTTCCCGACACATGCTGACCGGTAACCCGACCTGCCAAGAAGGGTTGCGACTGTTTCCCGTCCAGGTTCTATCAGGGATACGTCATGACCCCCAAGTACGCCTGATGATACCCTTGTGCGAAAACAATAGCGGCCGGTCAGTACACCATATCGGGTGGGAGTGCAGACACCAGAATAAGAATGCGCATCCGTGAAATACATGCCTGCAGCAGCCAGCTGATCCATATTGGGTGTGGGTATTTTGGATTCAGGGTTTAATACCTGCAGGTCACCATAACCCATATCATCTGCAAGGATGAATATGACATTCGGCATCTGTGTTCCTGACTGATCCCGTGGATTATTATATACCAGTATTACAATCGTTACAACTACAAGTAACAAAATGGTCAACAGGCTGAGAGATATTTTGCGGTTCATAATGTTTTTTTCCGAAAGTTAATAAAATACAATATTGAATATCTTTACAGCTTAAAGATTGATGCTTACCTAATAAAGAACTTTCTATGGAACTGGCAGTATTTGTATTTGGTGGAGCTGTATTGTTATTTTTTATGTCGGCCGGCATCACTTCTATCCTGGAAAAGGAAAGCAGGGCGGCTTCAGTATCTTTTTTTTCTGGTATTCTTTTGTCAATTCCTTTTTTACTACCTCTATTAACCGATGTACAATACCCGGACTGGCTATTCATAGGGATGTTGCTCCTGGCAGGATGCTGCCTGGCAATTTTCCTGGTCCCCTTCCGGGGGCGTATCCGCTACTCGTACCAAAGGCCCCGACACCGGTTCGATGAAAGGGATACCATGTTTTCCAGGCAAAAACTAGTTCCGGGCAGCCAAAGATTTGAAGAATATTATAAACGCCATCCCCGGAAGAAGTCCCTCGACAACAAATTTCGCCGTAAGCCCGGGTGGCTCCAACCCGGTACTACATATTTCGATCCAGTATCATTTGCATCGGTCCGGTCCATTTTCGAAGAGGTGGAAACCCTTCATCCGAGGGTGGAGGGTGAGGCGGCCAATGTAAAAGCCGGGACCAATCCTGAGGTCTATACAGACAGCGTATTGCAAATGGCAAGGAAGTTGGGGGCTCATTCATCCGGGATCACCGAATTGGCCGACTACCATGTGTACAGCGTCGGGGGCAGGGGTGACAGGTATGGAAAGGAATTCACAGTAGCACATAAATATGCCATCGCCCTGACAGTTGAGATGGATTATCATATGATGAGGACCGCTCCGGCTGCTCCGACCGTTGTTGAATCTGCCAGGCAATATCTCAGGGCCGGGAAGATGGCTGTTGAGATTGCTGAATATATCCGTAGTTGCGGTTACCAGGCCAGGGCCCATATTGATGCCAACTACCAGGTGGTTTGTCCACTGGTAGCGCGTGATGCGGGACTGGGAGAAATTGGGAGAATGGGTCTGTTGATGACACCTTCACTTGGTCCCAGGGTAAGGATAGCTGTGGTGACCACAGACCTGCCACTGAATCCATCCCATCCCAGGCCGGATCCTGTGATTGTTGATTTCTGCAGGAAATGTGAAAAGTGTGCCATTGTATGCCCGGGCCAGTCAATACCTTTTGGTATGGAGAAGGAGAATGACGGGGTCATGCGCTGGAAGATCAACTCTGAAAGCTGTTATACTTATTGGTGTCAGGCAGGAACCGACTGTGGCAGGTGTATAACGGTCTGTCCTTTTGCACACCCTGATAACTGGTTTCACCGGCTTGTCCGGTTTGGAATCCAGAACTCATACATTTTCAGGATCCTGGCCCTTCCCCTGGATGACCTTTTTTATGGCAAAAAACCAAGGCCCCACAATGCCAGATAAAAGGGTAAGTTATCCAGCCTTAAAATTGTAGGTAGGTTTCAGAATTTCAGAGATCTCCACGGAATCTGATATATACTTAAGAATTTCTCCTTTTGGCTTGTAGGCCCTTGGTGCTTCATCCAGCGTTTTTCTTGAGACCGTGCTGGTCCATACATGCTTCATTCCTTTTTTAAAATCCTCGAAATCCAGTTGTTTCTTTGCCTGGTTTCTTGACATGCGGCGTCCGGCTCCATGCGGTGCACTGAAATTCCATTCTGCATTGCCCTTCCCATATGCGATCAGGCTACCGTCACGCATATTCAGGGGAATCACCATTCTTTCTCCGGGATGGGCTGAAACAGCTCCTTTCCGTATAATCCCATCATCAAAATTGATGTAGTTATGGATGGTTTCAAATTGATCCAAATCTCCCGACATGCTTAGATGGTCCAATATCCTGCGTGTCATCTCCATTCGGTTTAGCCGGGCGTATTGCTGGGCCACCTTCATGTCCAGGATATAGGATTCCCTGTCTTCCCCTTCAAGGTAGGCAAAGTGCTTCGGTATTTCTACCCCATGTTGCTGGCAGCGTCGGATGGCTTTTGCCTGATGCCATGTAGCCACCTGCAATCCAAAGTTTCGTGATCCGCTGTGAATAAGTAACCATTTTTCTTTGTCTGAGCCCGTGGCTATCTCTATAAAATGGTTTCCTCCGCCAAGGCTCCCCAATCCTTTTAAATGATCCATGAAGTCAATATCCAATGTTTGGCAGGTCTGCTCAAGATCATCAATAAATTCAGGCGGGTAATCACCCAGTTCAGCATTTTTATTGCGTTTGAAACCATAGGGGACATGTTTCCTGATAAACTGATCCAGCTTTTCATAGGATGGGTTTATCCTGCCCAACCTCGTGACCTGTATCCCACAGCCGATGTCCAGTCCAATGAGGTTGGGGACAACCCTCTTCTCCAGGGTGGCCGTGTAGCCTATCACACATCCCTTACCGGCATGTACATCAGGCATGATCCGTATGTTTGCCTCGCGGAATAATTCCAGGTTGCAGAATTCCTGGATCTGCTTCCGTGATTCATTGTCGACCTGCTCATTGAATACCACTGCGGTATTATATGTACCGGTGATTTTCATTGTGTGACAAAGTTACAGATTTAGTCGTAAGCGGGACAGCTATTTTTGGATTTCCAACGTTTGCGGTAGGCAGAAGGTTTGCCGCTTGGATTATTTTCCCCGCAACCAAATATCAGGTTCACTCCCAGCCGGAAATTCATGGTTTGGGCGCTGTATGGCCAGATGAGTCCGGATGCACTGTCCCGGACATAAAATACAGGTATGTGATCACTGACCAAATAAAATTGCATGGGCCCGCTCACGAAAGAGATACCAAAACCCAGCTGATCAAAACGGTTATTCATAATTGAATAACTCAGGGTACCATGCAGGAAGGGCAATGGACTGTAATTGGCTGCAAGGGTGAGGGCAAAATGGGGCAAGCGGTCGAAAAACTCTGTCCGGGTAAGTGCAGATACATTAACCTTATCAGTTAACTGGTACATGGCTCCGACATAAAGCTTTGGAGTAAGCGAAGTAAAATAGGGGTCCTGGCTCGTCTCGAACCTGAATGATTCCACAATAGTATCGATCAGTACTTCCAGAAAATCCGAGTTCCCCTGGTTGCTGGCATATTGCCTCAGGTCGAAACCTGAAAAAATTATGGATCCGTTTGCTTCAAAGCGGTTGACATTGGACTTCCAGCGGATAAAGCCCAGGTCGATCAAGCTTGCCGCAAAGGTTAGCCTGTCATCGTACTGGTAGATCACACCCAGGTCCACGCCGGCCCCGTGATTATTAGCCAGAATAAAATCCCGGAAAATATTGCTAAAGGAATTGCTAAGATTTACGGAGCTCACGTACCCCTGCGGGTCAAAGGCCACTTCCATGGGGAAGGATGTTCTTACATTATAATTTGTCTGGGCCTCCAGTTCGATGGGATCAGCTTCAGTGATCAGGTAGAGATCTGTGCGGGGACTCGTGATGCTGGCGGATCCCCTAAGGTATTTCAACGTGACGCCGGCATATAGTCCGTCGAGGATCTCAGTGGAAACCCCTGCTGCGATAGAGAAATAATTTGTGGCTTTGAGCCCCATTCCGCTCAGATCCAGGTCCCTTGGCTGTCCGGATTCAATATCCCAGTTACCATCACGTACTGCCAGCAGGTCACCGGGGATTCCTCCCCGGGATTCTGTGAAATTTGAAATATTGAAATGCAGGTAGTAATCATCGAGTTGAAATCCGGCTCCGGCCAGGTTCACGGTGGCATCGGACCGCACATAGTTGTTTTTTTTCATTTTCCCGTCCAGGTTTTCCAGGTCGATGATCAATGAATCAGACCTTGAACCTGTACCATAATGAATAGCATCGTGGTAGCTGAATCCGGAATTGGAATATGAATAACGTATGGTAGAGAGGACCGGTAGTTCAATGTAGGTCCGGCATTGATAGTATAGGGCCGGGTTGGTATGAATGGACTGGGGGACAGTATGCATGAAATAAAGGGTATTATTCTGGGCTGCGGCAGGGAGAATGGTTTTGAGTGCGGACAGAATGAGGATGATGAGATGATATATTAAACGCTTCCGGATCATTCAGGACACTTAATAGTCGGTCGAATTTACATCAAGCTCACCGATGGCCCCGACATGTACATCGAAGAAGTAATCCAAATAAAACTGGACTTTCTCAGGAGGGTTCTCGTCGGCACCAGGTGTTGTAAGTGTGTAGTAAACAACCATGTAGCTGCTGCGAGATAGATTATCGATCTGCTCTCTGGAGAGTCCGACTTCAACATCATAAGAATCGACTGGTGGATCCACCTTTCCATCACCATCGGAGTCTATGGCAGCGGGTATAAAACTGGCAGGATTATCCGGATCTCGGAAAAGGGAATCCAGCAGGACATCATTCTCATCGAAGAAATAAGCCTGGATCTTAATATTCAGCGGAAATCCATTGAAAAAATTAAACCTCAACATCAAACTTTTTATTTCTTCCGGAGGCCTGTCATAAAAGTCATTAAAAACGAAATCGAGGGTGTCTTTGACCACCAGGCCATTTGCATAGCCGTTCATTGGAAGAAAGAGCTCCATCAGCACACTATATTCGCTGCTGTCGGTCACGAAATTATGTTCAGTCCCCAGGGGATTGATCCTTCCATCCACATCAAGCCTCAGGGCTGAAGGCCCGCTTTCCAGTACCGTGAAGATGTTAGAATTTTCAGCATTCAGGAGAAAGCTATCCACTTTGGTGTCACCTATCTCCAGGAGCCCGGGGTAACCCAGGACGGTCGGAACCCCTGTTGCCGGAAGGTTACCTCCTGTGATGTCAGTGAACTGACCATTTCGTCCTTCTACGCCAAATTCATTTATGGTCATCTCGACAGGTATTCCGAATGAATTACTGAAAATCAACCTGAGTTCTGCCCCTTCAAAATAGAAACTGCCCTGGGATATGGGACTGTACAGGTCCAGAGGGATGCTAACCGGAGGCAGGTCCAGGGAAAACTGGCCAAAATAGCCGTAGATCACATCATATTGTATGTCTGAGAGGCCAACTGTGAAGTTAACTATCTGATCACCGGGCTGAATGATCCCTGTGGAGGCAGCTAGTTTTATGGTGTAAACAACCTCGATGAGGGAGCGGTCAGCTGGTGTGTCGGTCAGCCGCAATGTGTAATCCGACAGGTTGTAGACACTGGTTGGATCATTAATATCCCTGCACAGGCTGAAAATATTTCCCTGGGGATCGATTATATCCTGGCTTTCCACACAGACTTCCCCGTTAAGATCGAATTGGGTTACAAAATCGACGGTCAGGTCCATGAAGACTCCCATTACGCTGTCGATCCTTGCATCTCCTGCAATCCCTATGGTCACAGGTATCAATGTGGTGTCACTGAAGGTGAATGTGTCGATGATGCCTGACAGGTCATATGGTATTGGCAGAGGGTTCTCAAAACCTGTAGTATATTCGAAATCCTGGACCTTAACCAGGTCTGATGCTTTTCCTGATTCCAGGAATTCCTGGTAGATAAGGGTCATGAACCCGTTGTCATCATGTGTAATCTGGGTGGACTCCAGGGAATCAAGGAGCTCTTCCATTCGGTACCGGGCATATCCTATGGGGATTGCAACACCCGGGGAGATAACAAAAGATCCGTCTAATTTCTCAGCATTGAACTCTTCCTTGATACAGGACGAAAGCAGCGTCAGGATCAGGATGATGACCGGAGCAAGTAAAGATAACCTGATATGCTGTGAATGCTGATTATTCAATTTATCCCAAATATATATGAAAACGAAAAGAATCCGTGCTTAGTGTTAAGAAGTTATTCTTGTAACGAAAAATGGCACTAAAAGGTTAATGTGAAAATGGTTTCTTTATCGGGGACTGAATGGGCGGTGATGGTACCATTATGCAGCCTCAGTATTTGCCTGGAAAGACTGAGGCCTATCCCAGATCCGCTTTGCTTAGTGGTAAAGAAAGGAATGAAGATCTTATCGAGTACTTCGGGGAGTATGCCTGTACCATTATCAGCAACCTGTATGGTCACCCTGCCTCGTTTGTTATAATAGGTTTTAAGTTCTATGGTCGGTTCTTTCCGTCCATCAAGGGCATGCATGGAATTCCTGATCAGGTTTATGATCACCTGCTCTACCAGCTGTTCATCAGCTGAGACTTCTATATTTTCCGGATCAATATTTGTCACAAAATTTACCTTGTTTTCAGTGATCTCCTCCTCCATAAGCAGGTAGAGGTTCTTGAACAGGTCCTTGACCGGGAAAATCTTGAAATTTGGTTTTGGTATCCGGGTCAGGTTGCGGTAGGTATTGACAAAGTGGAGGAGTCCGGTGCTGCGTTTGTTTATCGTCTGCAAGGCTTGCTGTATCTCCATGATAGTATCCATGTCCAAATCTTCCCTAATATTTCCTCCATCTGTGATCCCTTTCAGCATGATCTCAAGGGTGGAGGAAAGGGAGGCAATGGGCGTGATGGAATTCATGATCTCATGGGTAAGCACCCTGATCAGTTTTTGCCAGGCTTCCGTCTCTTGTTCTTCCAGTACATTCTGGATATTATTGATGGTGGCCAGGATGATCAGTTTATCTTTTACCTTGAATTCAGTTGCATATATGGCCAGCTGCAGTATATCATCCTGGTCCTGGACCTTCACCAGGGTGTTTTCACCGGGTGAGATATGGATCAGGGTATTTACCAGGTCCTGGCTGAGTTGTTCCAAACCATTGACATTTTTCAGGCTGTGAATCTGGAATAACTTCTTTGCAGCCTTATTGATCATTTCTACTGTTCCATCCTTTCGGTAAGCGATGATACTCACATCGATATTCTGTACGATGCTTTGCAGGTAATGAAAATGTTCTTCTTTCTCGGAGCGGACCTTCTGGAAATCGTTGATCACATCATTGAAGGCACGGTTTAATTCGTCAAAGGATGATCCCATTCCTTCGATCTGGAAAGAACGTGTAAACTCTGAGAACCTTATGGATTCTAGAAAGCTTGTCAGGTCACGGTTGGTTCTGTCAACGTACCTGATCAGGGAAAAAACCTGGAGTATGATCAATACCACCATCAGGATAGGTGTCACATTCATTGCCTTATCCATTGTGTAAAAGAACAAGAAAATGGATGCCGACAGAAGCAGGATCCTGACTATGATATTTGCTCTGAAATTCTTATAAGTCATATTTTTCCATCCTTCTGTACAGGGATGTTCGGGTTAGTCCCAGGTCAGAAGCAGCCTGGGTAATATTACCCTGGTGTTGCTTCAGGACCTTGTTAATGATAGATTTCTCTATATCTTCCAGGTTATATGTATCTAATTCGAGTTCTCCAAATTTCTTGTTGGGTGCGGACAAGAGGAAATCTTCTGCTTCCAGCTGGGTTCCGTCACTCATGATTATGGCCCTTTCAATAGCGTGCTGCAATTCCCTAACATTGCCAGGCCAATGATACTGGTTCAAAGTTTTAATGGCAGTTGAACTGATGCCCCTGATATTTTTTTTATATTTCTTGGAATAGATCTTCAGAAAGTGATCCACCAGCAAGGCGATATCCCCGGTTCTTTCACGCAATGGAGGAAGATGGATCTCAACCGTGTTGACCCTGTAAAGTAGATCCTGCCGGAATTTATTCTCCTGGACCATGTCATGGATATCGATATTGGTTGCGCAGATAAGGCGAACATCCACGGGGAGGGGCTTGTTGCTCCCAACCCTGATGACTTCCCGGCGTTCAATAACAGTTAAAAATTTTGTCTGCATGGGTAGGGACAGGTTCCCAATCTCATCGAGGAAAAGGGTGCCCCCATGGGCGATTTCAAACCGGCCCTGCTTCATTTTTTTTGCATCGGTAAAGGCCCCCTTCTCATGTCCAAATAACTCACTCTCGAACAAAGTTTCGGCAATTGAACCCAGGTCAACACTTATAAATACTTCATCCTTACGGGCTGAATTACGGTGCAGGGCCCTGGCAACCAGCTCTTTCCCTGTGCCGTTCTCTCCCAGGATCAGTATGTTGGCATCGGTTGCCGCAACTTTTGTAACAGTATTGAAGACCTTTTGCATTTCCAAGGAATTCCCGATGAATTCATGGAATGGCTGGTCATATACAGCACTTATCTCCTGCTGTTTTGACCGGAGGCCACTGGCTTCTTTGCGTGATCTTTTCAATTTTACAGATGAAGAAATCGTGGCCAGTAACTTCTCATTTTGCCAGGGCTTCAGAATGAAATCTGTGGCTCCCGCCTTGATAGCTTTTACTGCTTTCTCTGCATCACCATAAGCTGTAATAAAGCAGACTACGGCATCAGGGTCAATCTCCAGGATTTTTGCAAGCCAGTCGAATCCTTCCTGCCCGCTGATCGCATCCTTGGTGAAATTCATGTCAAGCAGGATGACATCATAATCTTCACCAGTCAATACATCCGGTATCTTTTCAGGGTCATTCACGGTAGTGATTACCTCCACATGTTGTTTCAGTAGAAGTTTTAATGCAAAGAGTATATCCTCATTGTCGTCCACTGCCAGGATTCTCCCAACTTTATTGCTCATGTCTTAGGCTTATTAAAATATTCATACGCTGGTAAGTCTCCCCAGTATGCCCGTAAATTTACATATATTTTTTTGATTGTTCGGATTCGGACTATTATTGTAGCATATTTGGACAGTTAATCTGCTGTAAAGCATGTTTGGTCCCAGTATAAAATCGTGGTTATCAGAAAAGTGGAACATTTGGCACAATAAATGATAAATAGTAGCAGAACTTTTCTAAATGTCTGGCAATGGATGCAATGGATCGCAAAATCGATAAGAAGTTTAAGCTTTTCAGTAAAAGAAACATCTGGATTTCACTTGGGGCGATTTTTACCCTTCTTGTTTTTTATAATCTTGTTTTCGGTGACAAAAGCTCAAAACTGAATGTTGAGACAGACAAGATCTCCATTTCCGAGATCAAGAAAGATGTTTTCCAGGACTATATAGCTGTTATTGGGACGGTTGAACCAATCCAGACCATTTACCTGGATGCCATAGAAGGAGGAAGGGTGGAGGAGATCCTCCTGGATGAAGGAAGCATGCTTAAAAAGGGAGATATCATCCTTCGGCTTACCAACACCAACCTAATCCTGGAAATATCCAACAATGAGGCTCAGGTTGCCCGGGCCATTAATGAATTGAGAACTGCGCGGCTGCTGATGGTTCAACAGCAGATGAACAGTCAGAGCCAGATCATAGAAACAGAAAGACTGTTAAAATTGCAGGATCGCGCCTATACTAATAATAAGATCCTTTACGAACAACAGCACATTTCCACGGAGGAGTTCGAGCAGTCAAAAGAACAGTATGATGCATCCATGCAGAAACTTGCCCTGCTGAAAGAAATTCAGTACCAGGATTCCGTTTTCAGGTCCATTCAGGTAGAATCCCTGGAGACCTCGGTCAACAGCATGTCCAAGAACCTGGTGATCATCAAAAACAGACTGGAAAGCCTGAATCTAAAGGCACCGGCGGACGGGGAACTGGCCACCCTTAATCCCGAGATTGGTGAGATAGTGAACTATGGTACCCGGATTGGAACGGTGAATATCCTGGACTCCTATAAACTGCGTGTGGAGATTGATGAACATTATATTGCGAGGGTGAACAGGGGATTGACAGGAGACTGTGATTTTGCTGGCAATCCTTATCCGGGAATGATCAAGAAGATATACCCCGAGGTGCAAACCGGAAGGTTCTATGTAGATATGGTATTCACTGAAAATATCCCGGCAGCCATAAGGATAGGCCAAACCTCCAGGATCAAACTGGAATTGGGAGAATCAAAACAGGCCGTCCTGATACCTCGTGGTGGATTTTATCAGAGTACTGGTGGACAATGGGTATTTATTGTTGATGAAACTGGAGAGTTTGCTTATAGGAGAGATATCAGCATTGGACGCCAAAATCCCCGATACTATGAAGTGCTTGCCGGACTCAAACCCGGGGAAGAGGTCATCATATCGAGCTACGATAATTTTGGAGATGTAGACAAACTAATTTTAAAGAATTAATATCACTAAATACCAACGATCATGATCAAAACTGAAGAATTAACAAAAGTTTTCCGCACGGATGAAGTGGAAACTACGGCCCTGAATAAAGTTTCCATGGAAATTCAGGGTGGTGATTTTGTTGCCATTATGGGCCCTTCCGGATGTGGAAAATCAACCCTGTTGAACATCCTGGGATTGCTAGATAATCCCTCGGATGGTAAATTGTACTTTAATGGTACCGAGGTTTCAAAGTTCAAGGAAAGACATCGTACCAACATGAGGAAGGGGAACATCGGTTTCGTTTTCCAGAGTTTCAACCTGATCGATGAACTTACTGTTTTCGAGAATGTGGAACTACCACTGTTGTATATGAATGTATCTTCATCAGAAAGAAAAAAGAAGGTGAATACGGTCCTTGAGAGAATGAAGATCGCCCATAGGAAGAAGCACTTTCCACAGCAGCTTTCGGGTGGACAACAACAGCGCGTTGCTATTTCAAGGGCTGTGGTTACCAATCCAAAACTTATCCTGGCTGATGAACCTACCGGTAACCTTGACTCTGCCAACGGTGAAGAAGTTATGGCCTTGCTGACTGAATTGAACAAAGATGGCACTACAGTCATTATGGTGACACACTCACCTACAGATGCTGAAAAGGCCCACCGGATCGTGCATCTTTTCGACGGACACATTGTTACAGAGAACATCAAACACGTTCTTTGATCGGGAAAATATTGTTTTAGAGTATTTCAGGGAACATAATTATTAACCCCTAAATTCGGAGTGATGAAGGATTTATGTGTACCGATTCCAAACTTCGGTGATAATGAGATAGCGGATATTGAATTGCGTGTTGGCGATAAGAAAATATCGTACAGTTTCCGGGTAGAATCCTTTGCCTGGCAGATTGAAGATGAGCTTTCTGTCGAAAACGATGATGTATCCGCATCTCTCGCCCGTATCTACAGGCTCAAAAAAGCCATTGAAGGATATGACAAAAAATGGGAATTGATCCAGATCTTTACCCCTGGTGATAACGCAACTCATATCCAGGTACTGTACCGCAGGAGGAATTGATTTAGAATCAGGTCTAAAAAATTATTAAAGATGAGAAGGATTTGGATTGTAACGGGTTTCGTATGCCTGCTAGTGAGTATGCCTCTCAGTTATGGTCAGAAAATCTGGTCCCTGGAAGAGTGCATTGCCTATGCTCATGATAATAACCTGCAGGTAAAAAGGCAGGCCTTG
>CAZXOJ010000047.1:0-19828 GCA_964642325.1 uncultured Bacteroides sp.
GGGGTTTAATTGTCTTTGGGTGGATAACGCTGGCACCGTAATAGGCCAGTTCGATAGCATCCAGGTAGGAGATTTTTTCCAGCTTGACGGTACTGTCAAACCATTTCGGATCGGCATTGAGCACACCGGGTACATCCTTCCAGATTGTCACATGTTCCGCCCTGAGTATATGGGCCAGGATAGCCGCAGTAAAGTCTGATCCTTCCCTGCCAAGGGTGGTGGTGATATTATTAATAGTTGAGGCTACGAAACCCTGTGTAATATAGATCCTGTTTTTCTTGAAATTAAAGCCTTCGGGCACCAGTTGTCCGGATAGGTCCCAGTCTATTCTTGCCTCACGGAAAGCATTGTTGCTTTTCAGGTACTTCCGTATGTCCATCCACTGGTTCTCAATCCCAGTCTTGTTCAGGTATGCAGAGATGATCTTCGTAGAGATCATTTCTCCAAAGGGGACGATCTGGTCGTAGTCAAAGTCGTAATGCTGGGTTGGATCCTTGGCCAGTCTGTCCTCCAACGCTGAAAAGACAGCTAAGAATTCAGCCCGGAAGGGATGATCCTTCTCCGGGAATAGTCCATCAACAATTTCCTGATGGTATTTTTTACGCTCCTCAACAGCCTTTTTGAGTTCCTCTTTCCTCTTGTGGAAATAATGATCGGCAATTACCTCCATGGCATTGGTGGTTTTGCCCATGGCCGAAACAACAATAACAATCTGATCTTCTTGATATCTCTTCAGGATATCTGCGACATTTTTTACAGCTTTGGCAGATTTAACCGAGGCGCCGCCAAATTTAAAAACAATCATAAATATGGAATTAGCATTGGTTGCAGAAACGGCAAATTTAGCAAGATTAATAAAGTAAAAAAAGTACTACTTTTAAACTGAACTAGCAGAAGAATATATTAGTATGGAGAAAAAATTTCGTGCAAACACACTGGGTGAATTCATTACCCAGCAACAAAATGCTTTCCCCTACGCCACGGGAGATCTTTCCAGGCTGTTGACACATATTGGGATTGCTTCAAAAATCGTGAACAGGGAGGTGAACATGGCTGGATTGGTGGATATCCTGGGAGAAACAGGAACAGAAAACATACAGGGGGAGAGTGTTAAAAAACTCGACGCCTTCGCCAATGAACAATTCAAATCCATCCTGGGATCAAGCATCGAAGTCTGCGGCATGGTTACGGAAGAGGAAAAAGACCTGGTATCTTTTGAAAGCGATCTTTCCAGGGAAGGCAAATACATCGTTTGCATGGACCCCCTGGATGGTTCTTCCAATATTGATGTGAACATTTCCATCGGAACCGTATTTTCCATATTCAGGAGGATCAGCGAGGCTGGTGGACCCTCTCTGGATGAAGACTTCCTTCAGCCCGGTACCAGGCAGGTAGCAGCCGGGTATGTTCTGTATGGTTCGTCGACCATGCTGGTATACACAACCGGTATGGGCGTTACCGGTTTCACCCTGGATCCTTCCATCGGAGAATTTTTCCTTTCCCATGCAAAGATTGTAACACCTGAAGAGGGTTCATTCTATTCCATCAACGAGGGCAATTATGTAAATTTCCCACGGGGGGTAAAGGAGTATATTAAATACTGCCAGGTGGATGACCCTGACACCAACCGGCCCTATACCTCCCGCTATGTGGGTTCGCTGGTGGCTGATTTTCACCGGAATATGCTAAAGGGAGGCATATATATATATCCTGAAACCATTTCCATGCCGGAGGGTAAACTCAGGCTTACCTATGAATGCAATCCCATTGCTTTCCTTGCGGAACAGTCCGGTGGCACTGCCACCAACGGAAGGGGACAAAGGATCCTGGAGATCCAGCCCAAGGATATTCACCAGCGCGTACCATTTTTCACAGGTTCTCCAAAAATGATGAAACAGGCGGAAGATCTCATGCAGTTATATGGATGAGATCCTGTCATATTACCGGGATAGCCAGCAAGTCACAGAACTGAATCAATGGCTGGTTGGAAAAGATGAGAATATACTCCACCTTGGCCGTTTGGCCGGTTCATCACCTGCAGTGATCGCAGCATGTATGCTGGGGAATGGTAAAAACCATGTGTTCATCCTGCCCGACAAGGAATCGGCTGCCTATTTCCACAATGACCTGTTCAATTTCTCAGGAAGGGAGGATATCCAATTCTTCCCATCCTCCTATAAACGATCAGTCCAGTATACCCAGAAGAGCGCTGACAATGTGGTACAACGGACCGGGGTCCTTAAGAAGCTGAGCCAGGATGCTGCCGGCCAGATCATCATCACATTCCCTGAAGCACTGGTTGAGAAGACAGTTTCCGGTAACTTCCTTGAAGAAAATGCATTTTCAGTTAACAGGGGCGATAAACTTTCGCTCAGTTTCCTGGCTGAATTCCTTGACAGCTGCCAGTTTCTGGAAGTGGATTATGTCTATGAACCGGGACAGTTTTCCATTCGTGGAAGCATCCTTGATGTTTTCTCTTTTTCGGCAAAAAACCCATTCAGAATAGATTTTTTTGGAGAGGTGGTCGATTCCATCCGTACATTCAATACTGAGAACCAGCTTTCCGTAGAGAAACTGGAGCAGATTACACTCATACCGGACCTGGCCGAACTCCATGCAGAATCAGCTGCCAGGTCGGGGGGCATGATACCGATCACGGCCTTTTTTGGAAAAGAAACGGTCTGGTGGATCAATGATCTTGCCTATGTGAAAGACCGTATGGACAATATATTCGAGCGCACGGGGACTGGAAATGAAGAAATTGAAGATAATAAAAGGGCCGGCGAAAAGAATGATTACCTGATCGATGGTCAAACCTTTACAGACCAGCTTGAACCTTTCCGGGTCATAGAATTCGGACATCAGGTATTTTACTCGCCGGACAGGACCCTATCATTCGATACCATCCCACAACCTTCCTTCCAAAAAAACTTTGAACTGCTCGCGGAAGACCTGATGCTAAAACAGGATGCCGGATACAATATATATATACTGTCTGATAACCAGAAACAGATTGACCGGATATTGTCGATCTTCGAGGATATCCATACGAAGGTCAGGATCAATACCCTGCTAACCACATTGCATGAAGGTTATATAGACCATGAATCGAAGATCTGTATGTATACCGATCACCAGATCTTTGACAGGTACCACCGTTACCAGCTCCAGGAACATTTTACCCGCAAGGATAGCATCACCGTACGAGAGCTGACAGCCTTGCATCCGGGGGACTATGTTGTGCATATCGATCATGGGATAGGGCAGTTCGGGGGACTGGAAAAGATCCAGCTGAATGAACGCGAACAGGAAGCCATCAAACTGGTGTTCAAGGACCAGGATACCCTTTATGTCAGCATTCATTCCCTGCACCGGATATCAAAATACAAGGGTAAAGACAATGCCCCACCACGCATTTATAAATTGGGGTCTGGGGCATGGCAGAAGCTGAAAGCAAATACCAGGAAAAAGGTCAAAGACATTGCAAGGGAACTGATCAATATGTATGCGAAGCGAAAAACCCTGGAGGGATTTTCCTTTTCACCTGACAGCTACCTCCAAACCGAGCTTGAAGCCTCCTTCATGTATGAGGATACCGAAGACCAGCTGAAAGCTACCCGTGAGCTCAAAGAAGGCATGGAGGCAGACTTTCCAATGGACCGCCTGGTATGCGGGGATGTAGGTTTTGGAAAAACAGAAGTGGCCATCCGCGGGGCCTTTAAGGCTGTGAGTGACAGCAAGCAGGTGGCCGTGATGGTCCCCACCACCATTCTGGCCCTGCAGCATTTTAGAACCTTCAGTGACAGGCTGAGGGATTTTCCATGCACGGTAGATTATATCAGCCGGCTGAAAAAAACAGCTGCCCAGCGGAAGACACTTGCTGACCTGGCCAGTGGAAAAACGGATATCATCATAGGGACCCATCGCTTGGCCGGTAAGGATGTGATGTTCAGAGACCTGGGCTTGCTCATCATTGATGAGGAACAAAAATTCGGAGTCGCCATGAAGGAAAAGCTGAGGAAAATGAAATTGAACGTTGATACCCTCACCCTTACTGCCACTCCCATCCCGCGTACTCTCCAGCTTTCCCTGATGGGGGCCAGGGATCTCTCCATCATCCGGACTCCTCCGCCAAACCGGTATCCCATCGTTACCGAATTGCATTCTTTCAACAATGATATTATCAAAGAAGCTATCTATTATGAGGCTAACCGGGGGGGGCAGGTTTTCATTATCCATAACCGTATACAGAATATTGCAGAGATAGAGATCCTGATACACCGTCTCTGTCCCGATCTAAAAATCATCGTCGCCCATGGCCAGATGGACGGTGCAATACTAGAGAAAATCATGTTGGGATTCATCGAGGGGGAATATGATGTGCTCATCTCCACCACTATTATTGAATCGGGACTGGATATCCCCAATGCCAATACCATGATCATCAATAATGCTCATCATTTCGGGCTCAGCGACCTGCACCAGTTAAGAGGCAGGGTTGGCAGGTCAAACCGTAAAGCATTCTGTTACCTGCTGGCACCACCGCTGAATTTGCAGACGCCTGAAGCACGAAGGCGCCTGAAAGCCATAGAGGAATTTTCAGAAATCGGAAGCGGACTGAATATTGCCATGCAGGATCTCGATATAAGGGGGTCAGGGAATCTCCTGGGAGCAGAACAAAGCGGCTTTATTGCAGAGATCGGGTTTGAGACCTACCACAGGATACTGGATGAAGCCATACTGGAACTGAAGGAAAGTGAGTACCCTGACCTGTTTCGGGAAGCCGATGGAGACAAGCAGGATGACCGAAAATATATTACTGATTGCCAGATAGATACTGATATTTCCCTGTTGTTCCCGGATGCCTATATTGAAAACAACTCCGAAAGGTTAAGGTTATACAGGGTACTTGATAATATAGAAACAGAGGAAGGGCTCCAACGTTTAGAAAAGGAACTGGAAGACCGTTTTGGTCCTGTCCCGGAGCAGACCCGTGAACTCATGAATGTTGTCCGCCTGAGATGGATGGCCATACGGCTTGGCTTTGAAAAGATCATCCTTAAGAAAGGACTTATGATTATGCATTTTGTCAGCAACCCTGATTCCTCCTATTATGTTACTGCCACCTTTAAAGCTGTCCTGGCATTTGTGCAGGGCCAGGGCAGTAAGTTCAGGCTAAAGGAGACAAACGGGAAACTGACATTGTCCACCGACCCGGTAAACTCCATTTCTGGAGCAATCGAGATACTACAGAAAATTTGATTTAATTTGTAATTCATTTTGAACCTGGTAATTGACATAGGAAACAGTGTTTCGAAAGGGGCAATATTCGACCGGCAGACCTGTATTTACATGCTTACCCGCGATAATATAAGGGCGGCAGATATACAGGCTCTTTTATCTGAGTATCCTGACATTGACCACAGCCTAATTTCAACTGTCAGGAAGGATGAGCCTTCTTTCGCAGGCCTGTTGAGGGACAAAGGAGTCAGTGTTCTCATGCTGGATCACCTGACACCCCTGCCCATAGGGAATCGATACAAGACTAAAGAGACACTTGGTTATGACCGGATCGCTGCAGCTGTTGAAGCCAATGCAAGATTCCCCGGGCAGGACATATTGATCATAGATATGGGTACGGCCATTACCATCGATTTTATCAGCTCGGAAAATGTATTCCTGGGTGGGAATATCTCCCCAGGACTGCTCATGAGATTCAGGTCCCTTCACGAATTCACCGGCAAGCTTCCACAGGTTGAACCAGCCGATCATGATGCATTGCTTGGTGATGATACGGAATCTGCCATTCGTGCCGGTGTACAAAATGGAATTATTTTCGAACTGGATGGATACATATATGCGCAAAAAAAACGTTATCCTCGTTTAAAGGTCCTTATGACTGGCGGAGATGCAGTATTCTTTGATAAGAAATTAAAAAATTCCATCTTTGTGGACCTTAACTTGAACTTATTTGGATTGCACCGAATCTTAGAGTATAATGTTGAACGATAGAAGGCTACAGGTAATTGCACTTATTTTTATGCTCGTCAGCCCTTTGCTGGCACAAACCAATACTGATTCACCGTATTCCAGGTTTGGGGTTGGAACGATCTCCCCACCAGGTTTTGAGCGGAACCGTGCCATGGGAGGCGTTGGCTTGGCTTTGAGAGATAGTACTTACATCAATTACCTGAATCCGGCTTCTTATTCCGCACAGGCTTCCAGCTCTTTCCTTTTCGATTTTGGCATAACAGCACATTATACCTATACCGAATCTTCCAAGATGAATGACACCTATTATGGGGCTAATTTTGATCACCTTGCCCTGGCTTTCCCGATTACCAAGTGGTGGTCGGCCAGTGTAGGGGTCAGGCCCTATTCGAAAGTTGGGTACTCCATCCTCGTTGAGGATTTCGATGAGAATGTCGGTTTTATAGATTATGTTTACTCTGGTAATGGTGGCCTCAGCCAATTATTCCTCGGTACTTCCGTGGAAATCTTTGATGGCCTCAGCCTCGGTGCCAATTTCAAATACATCTTCGGATCCATTGACCTGGACCGCACAGTGAATTTTCCACGGCAAGACTTCTACTCCTATACGGATGTTGAAAGCCGGACCATCGTCAATGATTTTTTGATTGAACTGGGACTCCAATACACGCAGAAACTCGGAGCAAGATCCAATCTTACCCTGGGGCTTATCCTCGACAACAAGAGCCGGATCTCTGCAGAAAACAGGGTTGTCAAAAGGAATACCTTTCCCGGATCTCCCAACAGTATCAATGATTCTACACAGGTCTCTCCCTTGTTCATTCTGGAAGAGTATTCAACAAAGGGAAACATAGTCATCCCGCTCAATCTTGGTCTGGGTATAAGTTACCGTTTCAATCACAAAATACTGATCGGGTTTGACTATTATCAGCAGGACTGGACCAACACTACCTTTTTTACTAGCAATGAGCCACTTGTCAACAGTAATCACTTTCATGCAGGAGCTGAATATGTCCCTGACCATAAGGCCCTGAGGGGATACCATAAACGTATGGCATACAGGGCGGGAGGATACTTCGAGAATTCATACCTGCAATTGGAGGATGAGCAATTGAAGGACTATGGCATAAGTTTTGGAGTAGGATTACCACTTAGGAACAACAGAAGTAGCTTTAACCTTGCATTTAATGCAGGCCGGAGGGGCACACTTGAAAATAATTTGATACGAGAAAATTATATGTTTTTAAGTTTTAGTGTAACTTTGTATGATTTCTGGTTTATGAAGCGGAAATATGACTAATTGAATGATTATGAAAATCGGTTTGAAAATAGCTTTGTTACCTGTTCTTCTAGGTTTCATCACCCTTACAAGCATGGCTCAAAAAGGTGTTACGGATGGATCCCGTTATGGACATGGTGAAGACAGTATCAGGTGCATTAAAAACATATCACTTTACCGGGAAAATGTTAAGCATGGCGCATACCCTTCAGCCCTGGGTCCCTGGCGGGTCGTATTCGAGGAATGTCCAAAGTCCACCAAATACATATACATAGACGGGGCAAAGATGTTCAACGAATTTGTTGCCAAGGAAAAGGATGCGGACAGGAAAGCAATACTGATGGACTCCCTCCGCATTGTCTATGATCAGCGGATCAAGTATTATAAACAACGTGGGTCTGTCCTCGGCAGGAAAGCTGTGGCCATACTCAGCCCCGAGGAATACAGAACGGATCCGGATATCGTCGAGGAGGCGTATGGCTATCTCCAGGAATCCATTTCATTACTTAAGAATAAATCTGCCTTGCCTGTGGTTGCCACTTTCATGAAAAGCTCAATTGAGCTTTTCATGTATGAGCGGATTACGGATATACAGGCCATTGAAAATTACGCCCTAGGTACTGATATCCTTGATTACCAGCTGGAACTAAAACCAGGGGATGCAACCATTTTAAAAGTAAAGAAAGCCGCCGACTATATGTTCATCAACAGTGGGGCACCTACCTGCGAATCCCTTGTGTCATATTTTCAACCCCTCTGGGACGAAAAAAAAGATGATATCGGTTTCCTGGGACGTGCGGTCAACTTTCTGAGTGCCCTTGAATGCGAATCCGAGCCCCTCTATGCACTTGCTGCAGAAGCTTTGTATGAAAAGGAACCCTCAGCACAAGCTGCTTTTGGACTGGCCAAGCTATTCCTCAGCAAGGAAGAATATGAGAAAGCCATCGCCTATTACCAGGAGGCCATTGAAAGGGAGGAAGACCCGTCCAAGAAAGCAGATTATCTTTATCAGCTGGCCTATATCACCAATGCCCACCTGAAGCAGCCCGAGAAAGCCCGGACATATGCCCTTAAGGCCATCGAACTGAGACCGGATTGGGGCGATCCCTATATACTCATCGGTGATGCTTATGCTGGCAGCAAGGATTGTTTCACAGACGAATTCGAAAAGAATACCATTTACTGGGCTGCCGTTGACCAATTCAGCAAAGCCAAGTCTGTTGATGCCGCTGTTGCAGAAAAGGCAAATGAAAGAATCAGTACATACAAGAATTATTTCCCAGATATTGAGACCATTTTCTTTTACAGCCTGAAAGAAGGAGATAACTATAAGGTAGGTTGCTGGATCAATGAAACAACGAAAGTCAGAGCTAGAAAGTGACGAGCCCCTGCCTGCTGTCCAAGCCAGGGTCGAATCCGGGAGACTATTTCTCATCCTTTTACTCCTTACCGGAGGATACCTGATCTTATCCTGTGAGAACGACCTGGAAAGAATCCAGAAAATTACCAGCCTTGACCATTTGCCTGATGCTTCGGGACAAAAATATGAGATCCTCTACAGCGACTCCTTCCAGGTCAGGGTAAGGATCCTGGCACCAGAGATTGAAAGATACGCCCGCGTAGAGGAACCATATATTGAATTCCCCCAGGGTCTCACCGCCTATTTTTATGATGACAGCCTGAACATCGAAGCCTATATCAAGGCCAAACATGTTATATACCGGGAGAAAGAACGGCTTTGGGAAGCCAAAAACAATGTTGAAGGTCAAAACCTGAAAAACAAGAACCAGTTGAATACAGAGCATATGTTCTGGGACGAAAAACGTAAGATGATTTATTCCCACACACAATCCCGTATCGTTAATGAAGATGGTACTTTTTATGGAGAAAAAGGGTTTGAAGCAAAACAGGACCTTACCTGGTACCGGCTAAAAAAATCCAAGGGAGTGGTAAAGATCAAAAATGAATAGTCTTATAATCATACTTCTGTCCCTGGTGTTTTCTGCATTCTTTTCCGGGATGGAGATTGCCTTTGTCTCCTCCAACAAGCTCCGGCTGGAGCTTGATATTAAACAGGGAAACCTCACTTCCAGGGTAATATCCATTTTCACTTCAAGACCTGGGGATTACATTGCAACAATGCTGGTTGGGAACAATATATCACTCGTCATATACGGGATCTTGATGGCCATCCTCCTGGAGCCTTTAATCAGCCATTATACCAATTCCGAAAGTACCACCCTCATCATCCAGACCATCATATCCACCCTGATCATCCTTTTTACGGCTGAGTTCCTTCCCAAAACCATCTTCAGGCTGAGCCCAAACACTGCATTAAGGGTATTTGCCATACCAATCCTCGTATTTTATATCCTGCTCTATCCTGTAACAAAACTGACCATCGCCATTTCAGGTTTCATCCTACATTATTTCATGAGGGTGCCCAGAAATAAGAATGCCCTTCCGAATGCCTTTGGGAAAATTGATCTTGATAACCTGGTTAATGAAAGCAATGCCGAGCATGATCAGCAGGATGAACCTGAGCAGGAAATAAAACTTTTCCAGAACGCACTTGACTTTTCGAATGTTAAATTGAGGGATTGCATGGTTCCCCGTACTGAAATTGTTGCCTTTGATGAATCTGTATCCATGGAGGAACTGCGATCTAAATTTATTGAGACGGGGCTATCTAAAATATTGATTTACAGAGAATCAACTGATAATATCATCGGTTATATTAACTCCAAGGAGTTATTTAGGAACCCATCAGATCTGGCATCCATGATAATGAGCCTTCCCATTGTTCCCGAAACCATGCCCGCAAACAAATTGCTACAGTCCTTTATCAAGGATCATAAGAGTATATCTGTTGTTGTGGATGAATTCGGAGGGACCAGTGGTATCGTAACCATGGAGGATATCCTCGAAGAGATTATAGGAGAAATCGAGGATGAACACGATTCATCAGAACTAACCGAAGATAAACTGAACGAGCAAGAATATATTTTCTCCGCAAGGCATGAAATAGACTACCTGAATGAGAAATACAGGCTTAACATTCCGGAGTCAGATGATTATGAGACGCTCGCAGGACTGATTCTTTTCCATTACGAGAGTATCCCCAAGATCAATGACCGCATCCTCATAGAAGGATTAGTTATCCGTATCCTGGATGTCAGCGAGACAAGGATAGAGCTGATACATCTTCACAGCGGACAGGAAACGTAATATTAGTCTAGTTCACGATGGTATATTATTATAATTATTATCTTCGTAGCCTAATTTTTTAATCAGTATTTAATCAGAGGTTTATGGCAACTTTACAGAGAATCAGGAATCGTGCGGGATTGCTGGTGGCGGTGATCATTGGAATGGCCATTTTTGCATTTGTCCTGCAGGATTTGCTGAGCGGTGGGAAGACAGCTTTCGACCGATCAAAATTTACTTTTGCGGAAATTGACGGTAATTCCGTGCAATACGATGAATATGCAGCACGAGTCGAGAAACTGGCAGAATATTACAGGCTGAGAATGGGACAAACATCACTTGATGAACAGACCATGGAGAGCATCCGTGAACAAACCTGGCAAGATATGGTCAGGGAATATGTCACACAGGATGAGTACAGGGAACTGGGCATCTCGGTCAGTACAGATGAAATGATGGATATGGTGCAGGGCCGGAACCCGCATCCGGTTATCAGGAGTCTCTTTGCCGATCCCCAGACCGGTATCCTGAACAGGACATTCCTGGTACAGTTCATCCGGACCATGAACGAAGATCCTTCAGGTACCCAGAAAACCATCTGGCTCTATCTCGAAGACGAAATCATGAAAGACCGTGCCTTTTCAAAGTATAACAATCTGATTCGGAAGGGATTATACATAACAAACCTGGAGGCTCAAAACAATTCCCAGGAAACCGGCAGGAGGATGGACTTCAGGTATGTAGTAAAAAGATTCCCTGCCATTTCTGACTCTGCCATAACTGTGTCAGATAATGACCTCCAGAAATATTACCGGGACCATGAGAAAGAGTACAAGCAGGAATCCACGCGGGACCTCGAATACGTGACATTTGACATACTTCCTTCCGAAGAGGATGACAGGTCTGCCGCTGAATGGATCAATAAAATGAAGTCGGAGTTCGAAACCGTCGAAGATCCGGTTTCACTGGTCGGGATGGAATCTGACTTTCCCTTTGATGACATGAATTATACCGATGGCACCTTGCCTGAAATTATCAATGATTTTATATTTTCCTCCCAAGAAGGAGCTGTATACGGTCCATTTTTTGAAGAATCTTCCTATCGCATGGCACGCCTGGTTGAGATCGGATACCTGCCTGATTCTGTACATGCCAGGCATATTCTTCTGCAACCTGACAACACAACGGATGGGGCAAGATTGGTGGCCCTTGCCGACAGCCTTCAGGATGTCCTCTCAGGAGGAGGGGATTTTGCAAACCTTGCCAGGTTGTATTCAACCGACGGAAGTGCCCAGGAAGGCGGAGACCTTGGATGGTTCCCTGAAGGGCAAATGGTTAAACCTTTCAGTGATTCCTGTTTCTACGGCAAGACAGGTAAGATTTATCAGGTGCAGACTCAATTTGGCATACACCTGATTGAAGTCCTTGCGAAAAGCAGGAATGTAAAAAAAGTCAAGGTGGCCTATCTCAGCCGTAATGTTGAACCCAGTTCTGAAACTTACCAGAAGGTATATTCAGAGGCCATGAAATTTTCCGGCATCAATAATACATACGAAAAATTCAATACAGCTGTATCAGAACAAAACCTGACCAAGAGGTACGCTAATGACATCACCGCATCCCAGAAGACCATAACGGGCCTTGAGCAACCCCGTGCATTGATTCGCTGGGCATATGAAGCAGAACTACATGACATATCGGAAGAGATCTTCGAGATCGGCAACAAATATGTTGTCGGAGCTATGGCAGGAATACGTGAAAAAGGAATTGCACCCCTTGACCAGGTAAGGGCTGAAATCGAGCTTGAGGTCAAGAAGAATAAAAAAGCTGAATTGATAAGTGAAGAATTCAATACCTCTATTGCATCTGTTCAAAACATAGATGAACTGGCAAGCGAGATGGGACTTACTGTAGTGGATGCCAATAATGTCAATTTTGCTTCGGTCTCAGTTCCATCAGCCGGGATTGAACCAAATGTGATCGCTACTGCCTCGGTATTGGTTCCGGATGAGTTATCACAACCTGTAAATGGAAATAATGGTGTTTATGTAATCGTAATCAGTAATATTATTGATGCATCTGATACAGAATTATCATCACAGAAATCCAGAATGACCAGTCTCAGAGAATCCCAGGCCAATTATGAGGCCTACGAAGCACTTCGGGAGGCTGCCAAAATCCAGGATAACCGGGCGAAATTCTTCTAATCTACATTATCGTGAAGATATGCATTGTCTTCTCGTAGCTTGGAATTCTTTTCATCGTCTTCAGAAAGGGAATATTTTGATATCTTGGATTCCTCAGAAGGTTTTGTCTCATCCAGGTTTACCTTCTTCCTGATATAGGCAGGTTCACTTTCCAGTTGGTCAATGGTATTGTCCTTTGATGCTTTGTTGTAAAGTTGTTCTTGAACCTGTTCATGTGATTCTTTCAGTTTTCTAACTATCTCAGCCGGATTTTTTTGCTTTCTGGTACTTTCCCTGGGTGATTCTTCCTTGTCATAGAGGATGAACTGTTCTTTCTCTTCCCCTGAAATATCAAACTCAAAGGTTTTCTGAACATTTGATTTATTCGTTATATCTATTGTCTCCTTGTCTGTAACTGTGAAATGATCTTCTGTGCCTGGCTCAGATTTATCAGGCAATTTAATCTTATCAGATTTCTTCTTTTTTATATATAGTTCAGGTATACTGTTGGTTTTAAATCCGGTTGCGATGATGGTGACCGATATCTCTTCTCCCAGGCTTTTCTCCACACCGGTGCCCCAGATAATCGTAGCATTTCTGGAAGCCGAATGATTGATATAGTCGGTGATCTCACCTACCTCATCCATGCTGATCTCATTTTCACCGGAGGTGATATTGAGTAATATATTATCCGCTCCTGTGATATCATTATTATTCAGTAAAGGAGAATTCAATGCAGTCTCTATGGCTTTAACCGCACGGCCTTCACCTGTGGCAGTACCCGAACCGAGGATAGCTACACCACTTTCTTTCATAACGGTCTCAACATCTGCAAAATCAACGTTGATGTAGCCCGGTACCGTAATGATCTCTGCTATCCCCCTGGCAGCCATTGACAGGATATCATCTGCCTTGGCAAAAGCTTCTGATAATTTCAGATCACCGTAGATCTCCCTGAGTTTTTCATTATTAATAACCAGGAGGGAATCAACATGTTCCTCCAACTGGTTGATGCCTTCTATGGCCTGGTTGATTCGCTGTTGCCCTTCAAAACGGAATGGTATGGTAACAATGCCCACGGTAAGTATCCCCAGTTCCTTGGTAGCTTTGGCTATGACCGGGGCGGCACCCGTACCCGTACCTCCACCCATTCCTGCGGTAATGAATACCATCTTGGTATTGCCTTCCAGGGCTTCGATAACATCCTGCAGGTTCTCGATGGCAGCCTGCCGGCCAATTTCAGGTTTATTCCCAGCACCCCGACCTTCAGTAAGTGATTCCCCCAATTGTATCCTGACGGGAATTGGACTGCTTACCAGTGCTTGCGCATCAGTATTACAGACGATGAAATCAACATCCTTGATGCCCTGTTTAAACATATGGTTCACCGCATTACTGCCGCCTCCACCTATACCAATTACCTTGATCTCCCTTGATTTATTTACAGGCAACTCAAAACTGATAAGTTCTTCTGACATATTCTTTTGTTTTTTCATACTACTTAATTGTTGATCATTCTTGCCATCCTGGTTCATTTTCCTTAAATAAATCGGATAATTTATCTCTCAAACTCGTGATGAGACCGGGCTTGTTTTCATTCGTGTCATCCTGATCATTCGGAACATCGGAGTTATCCGGATCTACGCCTGGCTTAATCTTATCTTGCCCAGCGCTGGGTATTGATTCATCTTTATTCTGTTTGTTGTCATATCCCTTCAGGAGAAGACCTACACTCGTAGAGTACATGGGTTGATTAACTTCTTCAATGCTTTCTGCAGCCAGTTGTTCAACCGGGTATCCAATCCTGACATCAAGCCCGGTGCGAAATTTAACCAGTTGTGGAAGGTGTCGCAGCAAAGCTCCACCACCTGTAAATACAATCCCTGCACTGAGTTTATCAAGGACCCCTGAATTATCAACCTCAAACATGACGGCATCAATGATCTCTTCCATCCTGGACTGGATAATATATGCCAGGCTTTTGAAAGAAATCTCTTTGGGGTCCCGGCCACTTATGCCCGGTATGGTTACGATCTTGTCTTCCTGTGCAAGGTCTCCAAGGGCAGATCCGAAGGTGATTTTCAGAGATTCTGCCTGCCTTTTCAGGATGGAACATCCTTCTTTAATATCATTTGTCACCACATTCCCGCCGAAGGGAATAACTGCCGTATGCCTGATGGTATCATCATAGAATACAGCAATATCTGTAGTACCACCACCGATATCCACCAGCACGACCCCGGCTTCTTTTTCATCTTCAGTCAATACCGCCTCTGCTGAAGCCAGTGGTTCAAGTATTAAATCCACCACATTCAATCCTACCCGGTCAATACACTTGGAGATATTCTTAGCCGAAGCGATCTGGCCGATGACGATATGAAAATTACCCTCCAGTCTTCTCCCGGAAATACCAACAGGATTTTTAATACCCGTTTCACTGTCAACAACGAAGCTCTGTGGAAGAACATGAATGATTTCCTCTCCTGCATCGATGGGAATCTTGTACATATCATCCACCAGGCGCTGTATATCGGCCCTGGTGATTTCTTCGTCATATGAATCCCTGTTAAAATATCCCCTGTTCCGGACACTTTTAATATGTTGTCCTGCTATCCCCACGAAGACATCATTGAATGGTATACCTGTTTGCTTCTTGACTTCGGTAACGGTTGTGTTGATTGCATTAACTGTCTCCTCAATATTTTGAACAACGCCCCGTTTCACACCTTTTGAAACTGTTTTGCTCATACCAAGGATTTCCAGTTTTTTGTTTTCGGTAAGTTTCCCAACGATGGATACGATCTTGGTAGTACCAATGTCCACCGCTGCCAGTAAGTGTTCTTTGTGTGCCATAATTCTATCTTTTTGTACAGATTACCTGATGGTTATATTTTAGGTTTATAATTTCGTAATGATTCCATCCCTTCTGCCTGAATCCCTCACGGTACAGGGTGCCAAGATTGAAAAATTTCTGTTCCAGCCGTTTGCCGTCCCCGAACAGGATAATCTGTGGACCAACCCTGGGCACCAGTTCAAACTCCTTTTCCCGGTTGACATAGATCTGCACGATCTGGGCATTCCAGAATGGATCATCGGCAATGAATTTGGCCATTGCTATGATATCATCCATGATACTGTCACTGGAAGAAGCATCTCCATGCTCAAGTACATTCTTCTGTTTCCTGAATACCCCGTCAATCTCACCATTGACCAGTAATATATGTGGAGCGTAACTGGTAGCTGCCGGGATTACATTCCCTTCCCTGTCGAGAAAGTATTGACGGTGATCCCTGTCTTCAACACGAATAACGGGTGTACGCTGGGCCACTTCGAATATTAGCCTGCCTTCAACCGTCTTATACACCTGTGCGCTTTTAATGACCGGGATATTTGAGAGACTTTCTTCCATTTTAGCAGCATCAAGGTCAGACATGGGAACACCGGCTATCTTTGGGTGTTCGAGCCGGATCAGGTTCCTGATATCTGATTCATTGATAAAACGCTGTTCCAGGCTGTCTTTTATTACCACATCTATCCCATTGCAACGTACTCCATCATGGGCATCCCTGACAAACCCAAGTACCACCAGCAGGTAGGTGATTATAAGAATGCCAAGTAATATGTTTACCATCCTTTTCATTTGGCTGGCCCTCCTTCATAAAGTTTCACAATGGGCTCTACAAACTGGTCTATATCTCCCGCTCCCAGGGTAAGGAGCACCTCTGGTTGCCTTTCTTCCAGCACCGGCAGCAACTGTTCCCTATGAATGAGTACTTTATCAGCCATATCGATCTGATCAAAAATCAGTGCTGATTCAACACCTTCCAGCGGAGCCTCTCGGGCCGGATAGATATCCAGCAGTATCAGTGCATCCAATTGGGACAGACTCCTGGCAAATTCGCCTGCAAAATCCCTGGTCCTGCTATAGAGATGGGGCTGGAAGATCCCCGTAATCTTCCTGTCCGGATAAATCTTCCTGACAGATTGAATACAGGCATCCAGTTCCCTGGGATGATGTGCATAGTCATCAATATATACCATGCCTGTCCGATTGATCTTTACATCAAACCGCCGCTGCACACCTGAAAATGTGGACAAAGCTTCCCTGACCAGATCATCACCAATATTCAGCAACCTGGCCAGGCATACCACGGAAAGAGCGTTCTCAATATTGATCAATCCCGGCACACCCAGTCCCACATCAGCTATCAAACCCTCTGGCGTCTCCACATCAAACAGGTAAAGTCCATGCTTCAAGCGAAGGTTTTTTGCCCTGAAATCCGCACCACCCTCCAGGGCATATGACCTTGCCTTCGTGGGAAGTTTCCCGATGCAATTCAGCTGCACATCCTGCTGGTGGAAGATATGTCCATTCGGATCGGTTTGGCTGATGAACTGGCAGAATGTATCTTTTAGCTTTTCGACCGAGCCGTAAACATCCAGATGGTCCGGGTCGCAAGAAGTGACAATGCAAATATTGGGATGCAGGTGCAGGAATGAGCGGTCAAACTCATCCGCTTCGATTACCATCCAGCCTTCCTCTCCCGATAGGACGGCATTGGTCTGGTAATTCTTGGAGATGCCACCCAAAAAAGCATTACATGCAATTCCTGCCACTTTCAGCAGATGGGTTACCATGGTTGTTACCGTTGTTTTTCCATGCGTGCCAGCAACGGCAATACATTTCCCACTGTCTGAAATTATGCCCAATAACTCGGCCCTTTTCATCATTTGATAGCCGCCCCTCCTGAAAAAGCTTAGCTCAAGGTGGTCAGCAGGGATTGCCGGCGTATATACTACAAGCAGGTTCTCTACATCCGGAAACATTTCTTTTACATAGGCAAGATCGCTTGAAAAATGGATATCAGAGCCCTCCCTGATCAGTTCATCGGTCAACGGGGTTGATGACCTGTCATAACCGGTGACTGTTTTACCAAGGCTTAGAAAATACCTGGCCAGTGCACTCATACCAATGCCTCCAATCCCAATCATATAAATATTATCGATACTATGTATATCCACTTTCTTCATTACTTCAACATAGACACAATTTCCCTGGCAATGGCGCCGGCCGAATCCGGAAGGGCCAGATTGCCTATATTTCTCGATAATTCACGCTTCTGATCTGCATTACCCAGCAGCTGAACCGCCTGCTTCATTGCACTTTCCCTGGCCTCATTGTCAGGTATAGAGAGAGCTGCCGAGCGTTTCACAAGATGTAGTGCATTTTTGGTCTGATGATCCTCTGCCACATTGGGCGAGGGGATCAGGATGGCAGGTTTGGCTGCATGACATAATTCTGAAATGGTGATCGCACCGGCCCGGGCAATGATTACATCAGCCACCAGGTAAGCAAGGTCCATGCGGCTTATAAAATCCCGTAGAATTATCCTCTCACCAGATCGGTCGGCAATAAATTCCCTGGCCTCGTCATAGTAGATCTTTCCGCATTGCCAGATCAGGCTGATATCTGGCTGCTGCAGGATAAGATCCAGTCCATCTTTTATGGCTTCATTAATGGTCTTTGCACCAAGGCTGCCTCCAAGTACCAGTAAAACTTTTGAACGCTTGTCCAGGTGAAAAGCCTTCCTTGCCACAGTCTGATCTCCCTCCTGGGCCAGATCCATGATCTCACGGCGGACCGGGTTACCGGTCAGGATAATCTTCTTTGCTGGGAAATATTTCTCCATACCTTCATATGCCACACATATCTTCCGCGCCTTCTTTGCCAGCAAGCGGTTGGTTACCCCGGCGAAGGAATTCTGCTCCTGTAGCAGTGTTGGAATGCCCATGCCAGCCGCTCTTCTTAGTACCGGCCCACTTGCGTAACCACCCACTCCCACCACGGCATCCGGCTTAAATTCCCGGATCAATTTCCCGGATTTACGGAGGCTGACAAGCATTTTCGCCACAACCTTGATATTGCACAGGCTGAGTTTCCTTCTAAAACCTTCCACTGGTAAGCCTTTGATTTCATATCCTGCCTGGGGGACCTTCTCCATTTCCATCTTGCCCCTGGCGCCAACAAAAAGGATATTGGGATCCTCCAGCTCACAGCGCAGGGCATCCGCAATGGCGATGGCCGGGAATACATGCCCCCCGGTACCTCCACCACTGATGATGATCCTTTTATGTTGTTGCTGCTTCACTTTCGAGACGTTGCTGTTCTATAATTCCTTTGCTCACACTTAAAATTATCCCCAGGGAAATACAGGTTAAGATCCGGGAAGTCCCTCCCATGCTCACCAGTGGCAAGGGTTGACCGGTTACCGGTAACAGGTTCACTGCCACGGCCATATGTACCATAGCCTGGAGTACCAGTCCCAGGGTAAGTCCCACTGCCAGAAAAGCCGGAAATGTCCGGGTGCTCTTCCTGACCAGCACACCTGCCCTGTATAATAAGATCAGGTACAACAGGAGGATGGGTATGCCTCCAAGGACCAAACCATACTCTTCTATGATCACTGCATAGATATAATCCGAATAAGAATGGGGAAGAAAATTCCGCTGTGTGCTGTTGCCTGGGAATTTTCCCAGGATACCCCCTCCCGCAATGGCAATTTTGGCCTGTTCTACCTGATAGCTATCGGATTCTTTGTCGAAATGGCTCTCCACACGGCTCCACCAGGTAGGAGCCCTGTTCTCCTTCTGGGTCAGCATGCTGATACCGGCATATAAGCTGATTATGATGATCCCCGCCGCACAAAGCAAGAGCAGATGGCCCATTTTTATCCGACCGATGTACATAAGTATGACACAGGTAGCCATCAGGATCATGGCCGTTGACAGGTCCTCAGGCATGATTAATACACAGATGATCCCTACAGGAACTACAATGGGCAGGAAAGCCTTTTTAAAATCCTTGATCTCATTCTGTTTCTGGGAGAGCAACCTTGCCACATACACTATCAGGGCCAGTTTTGCCAGGTCGGAGGTTTGAAAAGTGAAACCAAGCACGGGAACCTCCAGCCTTCTTGTGGCCTGGTTTACATCCTCTCCGAATACCATGGTTATAATAAGCAGGGGTATAACAATGACTACCAGGAATTGAGATAACCTTGAAAAATACCGGTAGGGGACAAGGTGTGTGAGGTATACCATGAACAGGCCTGCCATTAGCAGGAGGCCATGACGGAATACATAATATGTCGGACTACTGCCAGGA
>CAZXOJ010000048.1:0-19727 GCA_964642325.1 uncultured Bacteroides sp.
AAAGCAACATATGGGACCCTACTGGTATTCTTCTTGTTTTCCGGACTTCTCAGCACCATCACACCCGGCCGCCTAGGTGAGTTTTCCAGGATCTGGTTTATTCAGAAACAATACAAGGCCGGGATTACCGTATCCACCTCTTCCGTTCTCCTTGATCGAATATGGGATGTGCTGGTCCTCAGCATGATAGGAGGTATCTCCATGGTCCTTGTCATCAGCCGCTTTAGCATAGAATGGTATACCATGGCATTAATGGGAATGATCTTTCTGTTCGCTTTGGGAATCATCCTGTTCCCGGGAATATTGTTCAGGCCTGCCATGGCCATTGCAGGAAACCGGCCCATTCGTGAGGAACTGGAAAATATTTACAGGGTATGGAAAGGAAATCGGATCGGCTTAATAATCCCGGGGTTCAGCACCAGCCTGCTGGCATTTGGCCTGCTGTCCATCATCCCGGTAATGCTGTCCGCTGATCTGAATGCCCCCGTTAATTACGGAACCAGTGTTACGGCAGTTTCGATTTCCAATATTCTTTCCTTTCTCCCGGTGACTGTTGCAGGCTTCGGTACCCGGGAATTCATTTTTACCCGGGTATGGGCCATACAGGACTATCCAGCCCATATTGCCGTATCGGTTTCCACCATCTACTTTATATGTACCTATATTGGTTCCATGCTTTTCGGGGGGATTGTTTACCTGTTACGGATCAGGAGATTCTACAAGCTCCGGGAGATCCGCAGCAGGAAATAAGTTTTTCAGCAGTCTTCTCTGCTTACTTGTTCATGCGTTTCTGGTAGATCCGGTCAACCACCATATCGAGGGTCTCCTGCTGCCCTTCACCTGTTCTTTTACAATACCGCCTGAGATCTCTTGTAAGCTGCCTGTCCCCGCTGACCTCTTTCATGATCAAAAACTTTCCCTCATCCTCTGTCAACTCCTTCAATGGCTCATCCGCAGCAATGATAAGATTGTACACATAGATCCCCATCCTGGCAAGTTCAAAATCAGGATCGGTCAGGCTCTGCCAGTAACCATAACGGTCAGCTGAACGCAGGAAAATGGTCCAGTACGATTTCTTTGTCATGCCCGTCCCGTGGATCAGTCCTTCCTGGTATTGCCATGTCTGGAAAATATTAAGAAATACAACAAACGCCAGTAAGGCAAACCCCATCTTCATGAACCGCCCCCCTCTTTTATCCAACCAGGTGATGAAGGCAGCCAGGGGCAGGGCCATGATGGCCATCAAATCAACCATTGAGCGGATACCGAAACTGCCCCCTGTCCACCAGGACCACCAGGAACTGAACACATAAATCATGATGGCCAGGTAAGGGATGATGGCATAGAAAAGTCCCTTTTTCACCCGGTAAAGGGGTATTAACCCGAAAACAGCAAACAGCATCAAGGGAGTATATACGAACCATCCCTTGCGGTAGGAGAACAGGAAATCAATAAGGTGGGGATTATCAAAATAGAAGGCAGAGCCAACCTCGCTGTAGGAGTTGTAAAGAAAACTGCCTGATACCTCTTTCCAGTAGAGGAACTGCGGGATCCAGGGCAGGAGGAATCCACCGACCATGAGCAGGATCAATGGTATTTTCCTTACAAGAAGACGCATTCTTTCCATCAGGGCCTCCCGTGAATCCACCTCCCAGATGAGCAGGAGTATTATCAGCAGGACATTTGTTGGACGGATCAGAACTATGAGACCATAGACCAATCCAAGCAGGACGCTGTTTTTCCATCCCGGGGAATCATACCAGCGGACAAGCAGGTAAAGAAACAATGCGATCAGGGAAAAATTATACACATGAGACATGGCCGCTTCATGGGTACTGTAATAATACAGATTGGTGCCCATTCCAATGAGCAATAAGGTGATGGTGCTGACAGCCGGGGGAAAATACCTTGCCAGCAATTTCCACAAAAAGTAAAATCCAAATCCAACATAAAACAGCCCTCCGAATATCAGGAAAAACTGGTAAACGGACTGATATCCATCCCGGGGCTCATTAAAAACCGGAGCCAGAATATGGGCAGTGAAAAAGAACGGGGCGTACATATATGACAAACCCATAGAAGTGATGATCACCTTCTTTCCTTTTTCGGTTTTCTGATACCAGAATTTATTATCGTTCACAAAATCAGGATTCTCCGCAAAATCAAGGCTGAGATCATGATAAATAAAGACAGCGGGCAGGTAAGCGTAGTAGGAAATCACATCCCATTTGATGACCCCCCGTATGGGTCCTTCGTCATTGGTCCAGTTCCGGTGACTGAAATTGGTCAGGCAGTAAAAGATAAGTAGAAAGATAATAACGTAGCGTGGAGCCTTCGGGGTACTGAAGATTTCAACTACATTCTTCGCCGCCATAAGAGCAATGCTTAATGATTGTTAGGGTTAAAGATAAAAAAAGTCAGACATGGGTTTGGAATAATTATTGATATTAAGCGATTGACTCCTATATTTATGATGGATATCCCATGAGGAAATTAACCTTTATATTACTTTTTCTGACTGGCACCATATATGCCCAGGACAGCCACGAAGGATACTGGTTGCCTGCCAGGGGAAAACTGCGGATATTCCTTGTTTATGCCGAAGTGATGAATGATCCTGATGAACCTGGATCTGTCTCAGGCTGGGAACCGGGTAAGTTGCCCCGGAATCCAGGTTATTTTTTCGATCATGAGCTGAAGCCAGGCGAACAGGCAAAAGGAATTCTCACGAAATATTATCAGCAGGCTTCATTCGGAAAATTCCAGGTCCTGGCAGATTATTACCCGGACCTGATCTCCGTTGATTTCAAAACCATGGCCAGCAGGGGATTCAGGCAGGTCCTGGACAGCATTTTACAGCAGACCGGGGAAGATGTTGTTACGGCCAATAGATATTCAGTCAATGCCGGGGATTTTGATTTCTTTTCACTTGCTCAGGGACATGGCAAACCAAAAGCCAGCAAACCAGATTCCCTGATGGACATGGTCATGGTGATCTGGAGGGTCAACTCAAAGATCACCAAATCCTCTTCCGGTGGATATTGTATGCCTTACCATATGATGTTTCCATTCAAATCCATGAAAGGATTTATGTCTTCCAGCTATTTCGTGAATGAAGGGGCCTCCAATTATGTGATCCTAAGGCATGAATTTTCACACCTCCTACTGGGCGGTAACAATTTCCATACCGGGGGTTCAGGAGCAGGTACCAAGACCTTCATGTCATCTGCCGGGGGGTATGCCATGTTGAGCTCGTGGGACCGGTCCTCACAGGTTTATAATGCTTTTGACCGCAGGCGGCTTGGGTGGAGACCCGGGGAGAATCAATACCAGGTTTCAGCCCGCGATCCTGCCACTGGCAAAGAAATTGAAGGTAACCTGACCTATGGGCAGGGCTTCAGCCACGGGAGCAATGAATTCCTGGTCAGAGATTTTGTCAGTACCGGCGATGCGTTGCGAATTGAGCTTCCCTACCTGCAGGAGCCATCCGGACTAATAAAAAAACAATGGCTCTGGATTGAAAACCACCAGAAACTGAAGGGGAATATGGATCATGGGGATCCTCAGCGGAAGGGAATATATGCCTTTATCCAGGTGGGAAAAGAGGCATTGACCGGCCGTGGAACCTATGATGGAAATTGCAACTATACCTGGCCACTCAGTGCCATGGGTAACCATGATATGGTGATTGATGAAAAGGCAGAGCTATATCATGTCAATGATGTTTTGGAAAATCCATTTACAGGATACAATAACCTTATCCTGGGGGCCTGGGACCTGAAAGACCGGGATGGTATCATTTCCAGGGATGAGCTGTTTTTTGCCAGGAACATGATGATTAACCGGAGATACCCGGATTCATCCATTTATAAGATGGGTACCTACCCTCTTTTCGGTACTTCTATGGATGCATTTTTACCCGGTGACAGGATAGGCATTGATCAAAATCCTGCGGCAGTACCCCTGCTTACCTACCGTACCTCTGCGAGTGGAAGAAGCCGGCCAGGTGCTCCTGCAATATCTGATAACCGCATCATCCATTTGAATGGGATCGCTATAGATATACTCGAACAATTAGCCGATGGAAGCATCAGGATCAGGGTCCTCTGGGATGAAAACAGGCTTCTGTCAAATGTACGCTGGTGCGGGGACATCCACCTTCACGAAAGCCTGGAAATCGATAAAAAAGTCAGGTTGATGGTTGACCAGGGACTTACCCCGCAGAAACCCAGGGACCCCCTTGAATTCAAGGGTGAGAAGGTCTTTGCCGATTCCTCATCCTTTGTCCTGCAATCCGGTTCAAGCCTCGCACTCGGGAAAAGATCCATGCTGGTAATCGATAATGGCAGTAAGCTTACCCTTCTGAAGGGAAGTGTCATTGAAATCGCAGCCCGTGCCAGCATCATCATTGAGTCCTCTGCGAAAATCAAGGTCATGGATGGTGCCACCATCAGGGGCCGTGGAAAGATCATATTAAAAGAAGCTTCAGTAGCTGATTTTTCCAATGGGGCAAGCATCGATGTGAGACTTAAAAGATAATCAAAACTGGAAATAAATGAATGGCTGAAGGTCAGAGGTCTGTGTCTGGTATATAAGGAAAACCAGTACCACCACGATGATCACCTTCACCCAGTGGGGGATGCGGATGAACCAGTTCATCAGGTTATCTTTCCAGCCCTGTGGCAACCAGTGAAGGATATATCCGAAAATCATTACTCCGAAAACCAGTTTAAAAGATCCAATGACCTTGGGGATCACTGAAAGATCCATGCTATGGGTCAGCTGGAAAAACATGGCATTGACACGGTCCATATCATCGGCACGGAACCAGATACGGGTGAAGGTTATGAAATTGAAAGTAAGGAAGATCTTCCAGATATGGACCCATATGTTTTTCTTGTTTTCATAGGGACTGATCCTTTTCCAGAACTTATAAATGATAAGCCCTATCCCGTTCAGCCCTCCCCAGATGATGAATTTCATATCCGCGCCATGCCATAAGCCACCCAGCAGCATGGTGATCATCAGGTTGATGTTGGTCAAAAGTTTGCCCTTGCGGTTCCCGCCCAGGGGAATGTACAGGTAGTCTTTCAGCCAGGAGGAGAGGGACATATGCCACCGCCGCCAGAAATCCCCCACGTTCACTGCTTTGTATGGTGAATTAAAATTCTTGGGCAGCCTGAAACCAAGTAGTAAGGCCACCCCTATGGCTATATCGGTATATCCTGCAAAATCACAATATACCTGCAGTGAATAGCCATATAGGGCCATAAGATTTTCAAACCCTGTGTACAGGGTGGGCGTATCAAAAATGCGATCGATGAAATTTACAGCCAGGTAATCACCAAGTACCATCTTTTTAAATAATCCCTTCATGATCATCCAGAGAGCGAAACCAAATTCCTCACGCGTAAGGGAATATTTTGCATACAGCTGTGGCACAAATTCAGAGGCCCTTACAATGGGTCCCGCTACCAGCTGCGGAAAAAAGGAAACATAGAACCCGAAATCAACGATGCTCTTTACGGGCTGGCATTTGCCCCGGTAAACATCCACCGCGTAACTGATGGTCTGGAAGGTAAAAAAGGATATACCCACAGGCAGAAAGATCACGGAGGCATCAAAATGTGATCCGCTCACATTGTTGGACCAGAGGGCCAGGAAGTTTACAACCTCCAGGTCAGCCCTGAAAGTCTGGTTAAACAGGTCTGTAAAGAAATAGGCATATTTGAAATAAGATAGCACTCCCAGGTTTATGGCAACACTCAGGGCCACCATGGCTTTTTTCCATGGTTTTTTCTTGAAATTGTAAATGGCCAGCCCTATCAGGTAATCAGAAAAGGTGGAAAAAACCAGGAGAAGGAAAAAAAGTCCACTGGTCTTATAATAAAAGAACAGGCTGATCAGGAAGAGGTAAGTATTTCGGAGGCCCCTCTTTTTATACAGGATGGAATAAACGGTCAGGACCACCAGCAGGAAAGCCCAGAAATACAGCCTTGTAAAGAGCAGGGGAGCATCCTGGTTATATAGAAATATGTTTGAAAACCAGTTCAATCAAGTGGTCTTTTATCTATATAATCATCATATGAATGCAGGAATGCATTGAAAAACAGGTCTCCTTTCAGTGTATATCCCTTCCGGGTGAAATGTATTCTGTCCCGCTTCGCCAGTCCAAACCGCTGCCATACAATGATGGAATTTAATCCTCCCATGATACCGTAAAAATCCCAGACGCCGCAATGATGTTCCCTGCCCAGTTCCAATATAACTTCCCGGACTTTTTCCGTGTTAGCGTTGGTGTATCTCCTGTAAAGATAACTATCATTCGGTACAGTGAGCAAGATGGCTGCTTCAGGCAGTGCTGTCCTTATCTTCCGGATCAGGGTATCATAATGCTGCCGGTAGGATTTTACATTAAAATACCTTGTATAGGCATCATTTGTCCCCAGTGAAAGAACCACCAGGTCAGCTGACAGGCCTGCCAGCTGATCAGGAAGCAGGGAACATCTCAGGAAAGATGGGACCTTTGCCCCGTTCACACCGACGGCCTGGTATATCAATCCCGGGTCATCTGTTTCCAGGCTGAACCCCAGCAGGGTGAATCTTTGCTGAATATTAGTGGTCTTCACCAGGCTGAAGATGAGGCTGTCGGAATAGGAATCCAGGACAAAACTGATACAACCCGGCCTTGACCTGTCAATTCCTGTGACGGTTGCGGAACAAAAAATGGCACAATCAAAGGAAAGACTGTCGGCAAGGTAAAATACCCTTACCCTGTTAAAATCATATGGGACTGTATTAGCGGCTGGGAAAGTGATGCTTATCCTGGCTGCTGTATCTGCGGTTGTGACAGAAATACCTGAAAGTCCCAGGAGGCATTTCTTTTTTTCCTGGGTATTCTTACAGGAGGACCACCTGCCTGTATAGCTTACCTTGTAATTCGGGGGATTGTTGGTCCTGGCTACTGAATATGGAAAGATAAATCCCCTCCCCCCGTTGTTGCCCGGTTGAAAGGTTTGGAACCTGCTCCTGATTCGGTCAGTATAGATATCTGCCTGGAGGTGGGAACCTCCGATATGCACTACGGATAGTTGACCGGAGCCCTCGGCTATCAGCCTGCTGAATTTGTCCAGAAAATGCTGATAGGAGGAACTATCCTCTCCAAATTGAAACCGGTTGCTGTCATAGTGGATAAAATCATATTTTGGGATTTCGTAGGGGAACTCGTAGGACTGAGAATAGACACATGTCGCCGATACCAGACTGAAGAACAGAATAATACCCAGATTATTCAAGCGAGCTGACATAGGCATTGTAATCATGCATAAAAGCATTGTAAAACATTTCTGCCAGTACCCTGGCTCCCCTTTCATTGAAATGAACAAAATCTGATGAAGCCAGGGAAGGCTGGGCAAAAACCCAGCTCGGCATGGAGTTTTTCCCTCCCATGGCACTGTACATATCCCAGAATGGACAACCAGCCTTGAAAGCAGCACTTTTCAATGCATCCCTAATATGTTCAAGGTTTGGATAAGTGGTGAAGATGTCTTTTTCCTTGACCGACATATCAGCTACGCCTATTACGATGATGGGGAGGTCGGGCATGAGGGACTTTAACTTGCTGAGTTCCCTGTAAAACCATCTTTCATAGTACACATAGTTATCAGAAATATAGGGAACTACATTGCCTCCGAACTGAAGTATCAGCAATTTAACCTGCAGGTTTTCATACATCTCCTTCAGCATTTCCCCGTCCAACCTGGTGAAAAAGAGTCCCGCACTCCCCCGCATCGCCACATTATCTACTGCCAGTCCCCTGTCACCATCCATGGCAATCCCGTAGAAATCCGGACTGCAGGATGATTTGAAGCGAAACTCCAGTTGTTCCGGTGTCTTTTCAAAAGTCCAGTTTTTCACCTTGAACTGCTCAGTTACTTCAAGGAAATCTGCATCATACAGTTCACCATTGGAATACAACTCGTAAAATACAGGCTGGGATGCATTCCCATAGTACAGGCGACATTTCTTAAATATCCTGGTCAGGTGATAGGCCCTCTTTGACTGCTTTATGCTTATCCATGCCTCATATTCCTGATCATCCGCATCATCCATTTCATCCGGATATGGAGAGAACCTGGCAAAACTGCCGAGCATACCATACCTGTTATGGCTCAATGTGGAATCCAACTTACCAAATGCAGTATATCTATTCCAGTTATCAGAGGCAGTATGAATAAGCGACAACTGGTAACCATATAACTGCACAGGAGGTTGCATACCTATCCCCGATCCACCGAACTGGCTTTGAAGCTTGTAGCGAATAAGGGATGTTATCCTGTCCCCTTCTATCTGTGAATCCCCGTAATGCATGATCCTGAGTGATCGCCCCGGTCTTTTTGCAGCCCTCATCTTCCTGTAGAAAGGATAGAGCAGGGTACTATCACCGAGGGGGTATTCAATGGAATGGATCTTGCCCTTCAGGCTGTCTGCATTGGCCCGGACGGTGTCCACTCCCAACTCATCTGCCATGGAGGGTTCAAGCATGGCCAGGTAAGCAGAGTCACTGATGGCCACACTGCTGGCTAATATACCTGAGATATCCGCGTACTGTACCGTATCCTTACCGAGGATCTCTCCCAGGGTCAGGAACTGCAGGGTGATACGGTCATCGATCCGGATCCCTTCTTTTGGAAAAACGATGGAAAGGGCCAGGAGAATGGCCAGTACAGAAGAGACAAACACCAGTATCTTAGGTGGTTTCACTTTGGCTTAATCTTGATGATCATACCTGGTTTAATCTTGTTACCATCATTTAATCCGTTTAACCTGATCAGATCTGTATCACTGACCCCCGCGTATTTATTCGCAATGTCCCAGAGGTTATCCCCCGATCTTACCGTGTATAATACATAGTCCTGGTTATCGGATTCAACGACAGTTTTAGCCGGAGCTTCAGCCTGGCTTACTTCCTTCCCGACTGACCTCTGTTTCTCTGCAAAACTCATCTGGTCAACCTGGTTGTAATAAGCTAGCTTGTTTTTGGGTACATATATGATAAGTTTTTTCCCGGAGCGGATGGTGGTCCCGTATATATTGTTCCAGTATTTCAGGTCTGAAACCCTTATGTTAAACCAGCTGGCGATGTATCCAAGGTTATCGCCGGACTTAATGGTATAGGTAACTTTCTCCATATTGGGTGAAGGTGGCTTGGGTACATAACTGGCAGTATAATACGCCGGAGACCTGGTAACTTTTTTATTGTTGAAATAGACAGAATCCTTGTAGGCAAAAATGGAATCCTCCAATGCTATAAATTGCATGGAGTATTGCACCGGTATCTTCAAGGCATAAGGCTTTTCCTTCCCCGGAATGATATCATATTTGTACTGTGGATTGATATCCCTGAGCATCTTAATGGGTATGTCAAGCACCGTTGATACCTGCTCCAAATGCAGGTTATCGTTAACCATAATGGTATCTGTAGGTATGGGTAGCTCGATGGGCTTCGGGTAGAGCAGGTGTTCCTGGTGATAGTTCATGGTATAGGTGGCAGCTATGAAAGCAGGCACATGCCCCCTCGTCTCCCGTGGCAGATAGTAATAAATATCCCAGTAATTCTTTTTCCCTCCGGATCTCCTGATGGCTTTGTTGACATTACCGGGACCGCAATTATAGGCCGCAATCACCAGGGTCCAGTCCCCATAGATCCTGTACAGATCCTTCATAAAGCGCGCTGCTGCATGGGTTGATTTTATCGGATCCCTGCGTTCATCGACCAGGCTGTTTATGGTCAGTCCATACATCCTTCCCGTACCGTACATAAACTGCCAGATGCCTGTAGCCCTGGCCCTGGATACGGCCCTGGGATTTAAGGCTGATTCAATGATAGCGCAGTATTTCAATTCCAATGGTATGTCGTGATAATCAAAGATCTCATCAAAGATCGGGAAATAGTATTCTGACAGTCCGAGTACCACCTGTACAAGCTCTCTTCTTTTTCCGGTATATACACGGATGTAGTTACGCACGAATTTGTTATAAGTCAGGTCTAACTGGGCCGGCAATCTTTCCAGCCTGTTTATGTAGATTGAATCCGGAAATTGGGGGAAAACCGTATCCGGCTCCTCGGTCCATCCCGAATCGGGCCCGAGCACATTCTCCACATACCATAATCCTACCAGGCTGTCCAGATTGCTCTCAAAACTGTCCTCCAAAAATTCAACATCAAGGCTGTCAGACAGGGTCATCACCTCCAGATGCGAACTGGTGGTATCTGCCCATCCGGCATTTATCAGGGTTGAGATACCCAGGAAGATCATAAAAAACACCTGGGACAGATAAGGTTTCTGGTACATATGGATGCAATTTAGAAATTTAGACAACACCTGAGCCCAAATGTAGCTGTGTTGTCATATGGCTGGAGCATTGCCGGATCGACCGTAAATGATATATCATCAGTGATATCATAATCAATCAGGTGGGCATCAACATTGGCATCCACGATCTGAAGGGCATAAAATCCCACAGAGAAAATGATAAACAGGTTCCGGTACCTGAGATGAGAGTCCTTATACCATTCAACTTCCCTGAGAGATTCTCCCTCGTACTCAGGAAGCGAGGGATCGCTTTCTGTCATGAACTTGAACTTGTCAAAATAATGGGTATACTGGCGTCCGTTCCATATGGCACTGTAGATCAATACTCCCATTCCGGCATAAACAAGGGGGACCTTCCAGTATTTTCTGTTATAGATCTGCCCCATTCCGGGAAATACGGCTGAGTACATCGCTGCTTTCCGGGGAGAATGGTCCAGTATAAAGGAGTCAAAACTGATGGTATCAGCTTCTATAATCAGGCTATCAAGCGGTTGGGACTGGACTGATTGGCATGCAAAAATAACCCCTATTAACAGAAGGACATGAAAATGGCGTATATTTTTGATGTTTTGCAGGCTGGCCTGGTTATTTATTTGTCATACGATCCAGTACTGCCAGGATCCTTTCCAGGTCCTGGTCTGACTTAAATGGTATAACGATGCGCCCGGAGCCTTTATTGCTTCTTTTAAAGTCTATCTCAACATCAAAGAACCTGGACAGATGATCTCTCAATTCATCATAATTCGCGGCCTGCGGTGCATTTTCAGCAACTCCTTCCCTGGGTCCCCTGGCATTGTTTGTCCGGCGAACCAATTCTTCAACTTTCCTGACCGATAGATCATCCTTGATAATCTTCTGGAAGATCTCAAGCTGAATATTCGGATCAGGAATGTTCACCAGTGCCCGTGCATGTCCCATGGAAACTAACCTGTCACGTATTCCAAGTTGTATTTCGGCGGGTAATTTAAGCAATCTCAGGTAATTGGAAATGGTGGAACGTTTCTTTCCCACCCTGTCACTCAGGTTTTCCTGGGTCAATCCGACTTCTTCAAGCAAGCGCTGGTAACTGATGGCTACTTCGATGGAATCCAGGTCTTCCCGCTGGATGTTTTCCACCAATGCCATTTCGAGCATTTCCTGGTCCTCTGCTGTCCGGACATAAGCTGGTATGGTAAGCAGTCCCGCGATACTGGCAGCTTTATATCTTCTTTCTCCGGTGATCAGCTGGTATGTATCTCCATTCAACTGCCTGACAGTAATGGGCTGAATAATGCCAATTTCCCTGATGGAACTGGCCAGTTCCCGTAGGGATTCCTCGTCAAAATTTTTCCGTGGCTGGAAGGGATTGACCTCAATCTTATTTATATCTATCTCGTTTATGGCAGCACCTGGTCTTGACGGCTGCCCGGCATCTTCAATCAGTGCTCCCAATCCTCTCCCTAATGCATTCTTTTGTGCCATACTGCTCAATTATTCTATTATTTTCTCCACACTCTTTATCCGTGTCTTTTCATTTTTCTGCAATAATTCCCTGGCCAGGTTAAGGTGGTTGATCGCACCTTTACTGTCAGCGTCATAAAGGATTGCCGGCTTACCAAAACTGGGTGCCTCACCCAGCTTAATATTCCTTTGTATGATGGTTTCAAAAACCATTTGCTGGAAATGTTTTTTTACCTCGTCCACCACCTGGTTGGATAAACGCAGGCGGGAATCGTACATGGTCAACAGGAAACCTTCAATTTCGAGATCCGTGTTCAGCCTGTTTTGAATTATCTTGATCGTATTCAACAGCTTGCCGAGCCCTTCCAAAGCAAAATATTCGCATTGAACGGGTATGATCACGGTATCCGCAGCGGAAAGTGCATTTACAGTGATCAATCCCAGGCTTGGTGAACAGTCTATCAATACAAAATCATAGTTGTCTCTTACCTGGTCTATCACTTTTTTCAGCATCATCTCACGCTTCGGCTGATTCAGCAACTCTATCTCGGCTCCAACAAGATCTATACTTGAAGGTATCAGGTCAAATCCCTCAATTTCCGAGTTCAGTATAATATTGGACGGATTTACATCGTCGATAAGGCATTCATATATACTGGTTTTGATATTCTTGGTATCAAAGCCTGACCCTGAGGTGGCATTGGCCTGCGGATCTGCATCTACGATCAATACACGTTGCTCAAGTACTGCCAGGCTGGCTGCCAGATTTATTGCCGTGGTGGTTTTCCCTACCCCTCCCTTCTGGTTTGCTAATGCTATTACTTTTCCCATTCCTTTGCTTTTAAATCTTGGTTTTTTTGTGGGATTCAAATTTACTAACTTATGTACCAAACGCATTTTTTCTCCAGAATCTTATTCAAACATTCCATCTGCAGTTTTAAACAGCTTATTAACAATCCATCCTTTCTCACCTGTATAAGTCTAATTATCATTCACTTGGACCATCCAAGCCTGCACCTCCAGGCAGGGTGGAGATCAATTATTGTGTGTAATAAAAGATTTTTTAAGATATTTGGGGCATTAATCTAAAGTTTGTGTCGAAATCAACAGCGTGGTTAGTAATCATTAATCCTAATGCTGGTAAGCGCAAGGGATTGCGTGACTGGAGCCAGATTGCTGGTTGGCTGAATCATTTCAAATTCAACTATCATCCCGTATTTACAGAATTCCCAAGGCATGCCATCGATCTAACCAGAGATTTTATTGAAAAGGGATATACCAGGGTCATTGTCGTGGGCGGGGATGGTACCATGAATGAGGTGGTGAACGGTATCTTTCAACAGCAGCGTTTTAAAACCACCGAGATCTCCCTGGGAATGATCACCGTTGGCACCGGTAATGACTGGGGAAGAATGTTCGGGATCCCGAAAGATTATAAGGAAGCCATACAGGTACTCTTGAAGAATAAAACATTCATCCAGGATGCCGGCATGGTTGAATATAAAATGAATACTGCCTCCGAGAACAGGTATTTTGTCAATATTGCCGGACTTGGGTTTGATGCCGAAGTGGTTCGAAAAACAAACCGGTTGAAGGAAAAAGGGAAAGGCGGCCCATTGCTCTACCTGATCAATATATTCAGCAGCCTGGTCAATTACAAGTTTGTGAATGCCGTGATCAGTGTTGACGGAATGGATATAGAGAATGAGATCCTGAGCATAAATGTAGGTATATGTAAATACAATGGAGGCGGCATGTTAACGTTGCCCGGGGCAATCCCGGATGATGGGCTCTTTGACCTTACCGTGATCAACAGGATGAGCAGGCCTGATATCCTTCTGAGCCTGAGACGCCTATATGATGGGACCATCAATAAACATCCCAGGGTGGACTCCTTTACAGGAAAATCGATCAGGGTTGAATCAGATGACAGGATCATGCTTGAGACAGACGGTGAATCCCTTGGCCATACACCCCTTGAGTTCAGTATTATTCCTAAAAGTGTGAAGATTATTACCGGCATCTCTGAGAATTAGATACTGCCGCCAATAGAAATCTCAAAAAGACTGGGCCAGTATTTTCCGGTAACATACAATACCCTTTGATCCGCATCCCATGCAATGCCATTGAAAACATCTATCCGGGAATGCCTGTCAGCTTCGTCAAGTAAGCCTTTCATGTTCAGTTTCCCGCTTACCTTTCCCGATTCAGGATCAATGATTACGATTTCATCTTTACCATAGATATTGGCAAAGATCTTTCCTTCGATGTATTCCAACTCATTCAACCGGGTTACAGGCCCTTTATTATCAAATACTTCCAGCTGCCTGATCTCGGTAAAGAATTCAGGGTCCATATAATAGATCCTGTTGGAGCCATCACTCATGATCAGGTGGGTTCCATCATGTGTCAATCCCCAACCCTCCTTGTTCTGGTAATATACTTTCTGTATCCTTTTAAAGCTTTCCTTTTCATATACAAATCCTACCTGTGATTTATAGGTCAGCTGGAATATCCTTTCATTGAATATGGTAATTCCCTCGCCAAAAATCTCCCCTGCGAGCATGGTCAGCCGGACCGCGTCACCCGTCTTGATCTCAACTTTCCGGAGGGATGATTCATTGTATTGCCCCGTCCCTTCGTAGAGATATCCATCCGCGTAGATCAATCCCTGTGTATATGCCTTTATATCATGAGGGTATACATTTACTATCTGGTATGGCAGGTTATCAGGGACAATATCGGACCAGAGAATTACCTCCAGGTTATGGTATTCCCTGAGACTGTCTGCAAGCCATACAACCGTCCTGATGGAGAGGGTTCCCACCGGTAGGTCCATGGTTTTGAATTCAAACCTGTAGGTTTCTTCCAAACATCCATGGACTTTTGATCCGCCAACAAAGAACTCCACTGAATCAACAGCTTGAACTGTATCAGCCACCTTATCAACCCGGACAATAACCGCATCTCCAATGGTAAACACCTGATCATTCTCAGGTTGTACAATCTTTGTAATATTGGGTCTTGATTTTTGTCCGGGGCGGATATTTGATCCCTTTCCGTTGCTGTTGACAGGATTCCTGCCACAGCCCGAAAATACGGACACCAGTACATATATCAATAAGACCGGGAAAAAATTTCCAGTGGCCGGCATAAAATTATCTTTTGAACAATCCTTTTCGGGCCTTTTTTGATTTATCTGCTGAATTGACCGCTTTTTTCTCCTTGTCAGGGTTATTAGATGAATTAAGGATCTGCCATATAGCACTCCAACCAAGAAAGCCTCCTACATTCCTGTCATCAATATAAACATCTGCATCAATCTTTCTGGATATAGATCCATCATAATGCTCCTCTGGATAATTCTTATTTACGGCAAAAAATTCAACTCCGTTTTCCCGGCAATATTCAACCGCTTCATCCAGTTCCCTTCCTGCCCTGTAGGTCCACAGGATCAATTGGTGCTTCTGTTTGCTGAGTTGCTTAAGTGTTTCAAATGCAAATAATTGCTCTTTCCCTATCTGGGGGTATTTGTGTTCGACGATGGTTCCGTCAAAATCAACAGCTATTTTCACTTTGGTAATTATTTAGTTATTGGTCTGGTGAAGGGTGAAATTATTGAAAATTACGGACTATACAAATTTACAAAAGTGAAAGATATCTTTCTCCCGTATCATAGCAGAAACCAAGGATCCTGCTACCAGCAGGCAATTCCGGGATTTTCTGGGCGATGGCTGCCAGGGTAGCCCCTGACGAAATACCAATCAATAATCCCTCTTCCCGGGCTGCTTTCCCTAAATATTCAAACGCCGTGTCTTTATCCACACTTATCGCTCCATCCAGCAGGCTGGTATCCAATACCTTTGGAATAAAGCCTGCACCTATTCCCTGGATGCCGTGTGGTCCCGGATCTCCGCCGCTGATAACAGGCGATTCGGCTGGTTCAACGGCAAAGGTTTTCATTCCCTCAAACGCCGACTTCAGGATTTCTGTGGTCCCTGTAATATGTCCCCCGGTACCAACCCCTGTGATCAGGTAGTCTATTCCTTCTGGAAAATCATTGATGATCTCCCTGGCTGTTGTTTTTCTGTGGATATCAACGTTGGCATCATTCTCAAACTGTGATGGCATCCATGACCCCTTGATCTCCTCCAGCAATTCATTGGCCCTGCCCAGCGCACCGTTCATTCCCTTTTCCCTGGGTGTTAGTTCAAAATCTGCTCCATAGGTTTCCATGATCTTCCTTCTTTCCACTGACATGGATTCAGGCATCACAAGGATCAACCGGTATCCCTTAACAGCAGCGACCATCGCAAGCCCTATACCAGTATTCCCTGAAGTTGGTTCGATGATCACCATGCCGGGTTTCAGAATGCCCTTTTTCTCAGCATCTTCCACCATGCTCAAAGCGATCCTGTCCTTGATACTACCACCGGGATTCTCGCGCTCCAGCTTGATCCAGACTTCATATTCAGCAGGAAATAACCTGTTGATTTTCAAATGGTTTGTATTCCCTATCGTCTCAAGTATATTATTTGCTTTCATAAGCTTTAGTTTAAAATGTTATATAACCCAATTGATCTGTTCAGATACTTTTTTGCTGTCGCGTACGACTACATGATGCTTCTGATAAACGACGGAATGAGGCAATACACTTTCCGTGAGCCATACATTCCCCCCTATTACAGAATCATGCCCGATGATGGTTTCCCCTCCCAGGATGGTACAGCCGGCATAAATAATGACACTGTCTTCAATGGTGGGATGCCGTTTCTTCTTTGCCAGGCTTTTCTTTACGAACAGAGCTCCCAGTGTAACACCCTGGTAGATCTTCACATTCTTCCCGATGACTGCGGTTTCGCCAATGACTGTACCGGTGCCGTGGTCGATAAAAAACGATTCCCCTATGATCGCCCCCGGATGGATATCCACCCCGGTTTTCCCATGCGCATATTCTGATATGAGCCTCGGCAATACAGGTACTTTCATCAGGCTTAACTCATGAGAAAGCCGGTAAACTGCAATGCTGCAAAAGCCCGGGTAACTGAGAATGATTTCTTCTATGGATTCAGCAGCCGGATCAAAGGTCATGAAAGCTTCTGCGTCGAGCATTAATTTCCTGTGGATTTCTGGTAGTTTTTCCAGGAAGGTCCTGGTGGTTTCCCCCGGATCCTGCTTTAATTTATTTTGAATCGAAGTCAGGAGCCCTTCCAGCGTTATTTCAAGTTTCCCCAGTTGCAGCCTATATTCCTTAGCTGTATAGTTGACCTTGATCCGAAAAGGAAAAAGGAAATCCATAATATCTTCGATGAATGCATAGGTTTCCTTTGCCGCAGGCCACTCTTCAATACTACGCTGGTTTAAACTGTGGAGGTAATCAGGGAAATCATCAAGGTTTACATTCATGGCCTTTTGATTTAGCAAGGCAATATAGAAAATAAAATCAGGAAACAATGTCCTGTGACCGACAGATCAGTTACTTTTTCCAGCAGTGTTCAAATGGAAATTGAACTTCAGGGAGAAAATATTGGAATACAGAGCAATGGATTGATCCGAGATGTCGGTAAGGGCATAATCAACGGTAAAATTACGCCAATGAATTCCAAGTCCCAGGCTGGGCTGAAAATCAAAGGATTTCTGGTTCTCAAAATCAGGTATCATCTGCATGTTACCAATGCCCAATCTCAGGAAAACGAGCTTATTATAATCCAGCTCCATCCCCAGATGCGGATCGATACTCAAATACCTGGTGCTAACCAGTACATGTCTTTGACCGTCAAAGGTCACATCGGCATTCAATTCTGCCAGCAAGCTGAATTTCTCATGCAGCTTGAAAGACCTTCCCACACCCAGGATTAATCTTGGCATGGTGAGTTCAAGGGAATTGGATGGAATTTCATTACCGGTTGCAAGGAAAACCTCCTCCAGGTCTTCTGTGTTAAAACTCCAGGCATTGAATGTTGAAGTTATATCCCTGGCATTCGCCCCGAAATACCATCGTCGTAGTCTGTATTGTATTCCCAGGTCAAAACCGAATCCCCAGGCATTGGCAAAATCACCCGTTCGCCGGTATATCAGTTTGGCATTTCCTCCGAACGACAGTCCCTCAACCTTTGTTGACCTTGCATAGGAGAACAGGAATCCATAATCGGCAGCAGAAAAAGTGGTGATCCTGTCATACTGGATATTCCCATTATTATCCATCAGCTCAAGGGTATTGGGGATATCATCCACGCCAAAACGAATGATACTCAGCGCACCCACAGATCTGTCATCAAACCGGATGGCAAATCCGGCATAATCATACTTGGCAATACCTGCAAAATATTCAGCATGCATCAGTCCGATATCCAACTCCCTTTCGATACCTGTCAGTCCAGCCGGGTTCCAATATGCAGCTGTGACATCCGTGGAACTGGCCACTACTGAATGCGACATCCCGAAGGAACGGGCACCCACACCAATGGAAAGGAATTCATTGCTGTATTTGGGCACCTCGGCCAGCAATCCGGAGACCATGAAAAGTCCGGTAAGAGTTATAAATATCTGGCGGGTCATGTAATTACAAATGGAACAATTTTACGCGCAAACTAATATTTTTAACTAACAAATCCCTACTTTTATTGTTATAACCTGCCCCCTATTTACCATGAGCCAGATCCATCCCCTCAGGCAGCATATTCCTAACCTGCTTACCCTGTGCAATCTTGCCCTAGGATTCCTGTCGGTCGTAATGGCATTCGAAAACCAGCTATTATTTGCATCATGGCTTATCCTGATGTCAGCCCTGTTTGATTTCCTGGATGGCTTCGCTGCAAAAATGCTGAGGGCCACATCCGAATTCGGAAAACAACTTGATTCCTTGGCTGACATCATCAGTTTTGGGATGGCCCCGGCCGCAATCCTTTACAAGCTCATGGAATATGCACTCAGGAGCGAACTTCCGCTAAGCGGCCTTTCCGGAGCAAACTTTGTGGAACGTTTATACCTCTATTCACCCATGCTCCTTGTTCTTTTTGCAGCGATCCGGCTCGCAGCTTTCAATATTCAGAATGACCAGGAGGGGTTCAGGGGATTGGCCACACCGGCTGCAGCCATTTTTTTTGCAGGACTGAGCATGGTAGTGATATCCCATCCGCAATCTGGTTTTACTACCTTCCTGCTTCAGCCAAATTCTCTTCTGCTGATTTTACTTATCATCAGCATTCTGATGATTCTCAGAATTCCTATGTTCTCCATGAAGTTCGCTGGATTTGGATGGAAAGGAAATGAGATTCGATACATTTTTATTGCCATTTCTCTTATTTTATTAATAATATTGCAGGAAGTTGCATTGCCGTTAATCATACTGGTCTACCTGCTGCTGTCTTTTATATCATTGCTTAGCAAAACGAACAATCGATGAAGTATATCGCTGAAATTAATGTTATGCCCCAGAAGGCCTTACTCGACCCCCAGGGAAAAGCTGTTACCAACAGCATGAAAAACCTTGGTTTTCATGAGGTTTCAAATGTCAGGATCGGGAAACATATTACCCTTGAGATCGAAGCAGGATCAGAAGATGAAGCCGGCAAAATAGTAGAGGATGCCTGCCAGAAAATCCTCATTAATCCCATTATTGAGGGATTTGATTTTACCCTGCATACCGAATAATTAAATATGTTGTCTTCATGAGATTATCCATTGCTATCCTGAGTATCTCACTCATCGTTCTTTTTCCCAAAAACGTAAACGGACAAACGGCCATCACTCCCCAGGAAACAGAGGTTGGCATCGAAGAACACCTCGATGAATTTGTTCCACTTGACATAATGGTGGTTGACGAGAAGAACCAGACTACAAACCTGGCTGCCCTCATCGACAAGCCTACCATCATCAACCTTGTTTATTACCGATGCCCAGGTATCTGCA
>CAZXOJ010000049.1:0-19452 GCA_964642325.1 uncultured Bacteroides sp.
AACGTCATGGGATATCATCATAAGGTTGACACATTGATACATAAATCAGTTGCTTTCATGGAAAGCCAGGGGGCAGAAGTCATTGAAATAGAGTTCCCTGGGAATCGCAGCTTTGGACAGGCCTCTTTCCAGGTTATGCTGTTTGAGTTCAAAGATGGCCTGAATAATTATTTTGCCAGTCTCGGGAATGATGCACCCGTCAGGAATCTCAATGATTTGATAGAATTCAATAAATCGGATTCTCTTGAATTAAGGTATTTTGATCAAAAAATAATTGAAATGGCGCAGGAAAAAGGAGACCTTGAATCAGCTGAATACAAAGAGGCATTGGCTACCATGCTGAAGGCTACAAGAGAAAAAGGCATAGACATGCTTATGGAAGAACATAAGCTTGATGCAATAATGGCACCAACCGGGTCTCCGGCCTGGAAAACGGACCTTGTAAATGGTGATAATTTCATGGGTGGAAGTTCTTCCTATGCGGCCATAGCTGGCTATCCGAATATCACGGTTCCCATGGGGTTTATAGATGAGTTGCCTGTCGGGGTGTCTTTTTTCGGCAGGGCCTGGAGTGAACCTTTATTGCTGGAAATTGCCTTTGGATTTGAGCAGGGAACAAAACACAGGAGATCTCCGAAATTTCTGGCTCCTGATCAATAAATCAAGAATGCTAAATTAGATAAGATTGTAGTTTTTATATTCGAATAAGCGTTTTCCGGTCTTATCCTCTACCCAGTGAAGCATACGATCGGCCACATTGTAGCTTTTCTTGTTCTCATCAAGCTCCACTTTCCAGTTTAACTTCCTGACCCTTTCCTGCATTACCAGGGGATGGGAACCTGCAAAGCGGGATATTGAGTCAACTTTGGAATAGTCGTAGAGTTCGGTATGATTGATCTTACGATTTACATATTCATCAGTGTGGTACAGCTTGTTAAAGCTAACATGCTTCTGTTGCATGACCTCGGGTGGACGGACCCATCCGTAATGGTACATATAGGCATCAACCGGTTTGACATTCAGCTTCCTTCCGTCTATGCGGAATCCCTGGGCATCCTTATAGGAACGGATCTGCTTGGTATTCCTGATTAGCCTGATCTCATTTCGGTACCAGGACCTGGAGTCAGCATGATAATCGAAGCTACCAAAGAAATGTTTGTATTTGCACAATATTCCTTCCACCTCCTTATGCTCACGCCAACTTTCCATTGCCTCTGAAAGTACTGGATGATACTTCTCATGCATTACCTCATCAGCCTGGATATAAAAAGCCCAATCATATTCCTCAGGGATCTGGTCAAAGACCTTGTTAGTTTCCTCGGCTAATACCTCGCCATTCTTCCGCTTGCGATCGTCCCATACACTCTCAATGATCTGGATCTTATCTGAATCAATGGACTGAATAAGTTTCATGGTGTCATCTTCTGAATTTCCAACACTCATGATAAACTTATCACACATCGGCAGGACAGACTGTACGGCCTCTACTACCGGGTAGGAAAACTTTATCGCATTACGAACAAAACTAAATCCACAAACCTTCATTATAGCAAATCAATTATTAATCCAGACCTTAGTCTGCAGTATCGTATTATAAAGTTAATTAAAACATTTGAAGCATATGGTATTTTGCGTATAAACCTTCTTGCTCCAGCAAACCTTTATGGTTACCTTTCTCAGCGATCTCTCCCTCTTCCAATACAAAAATCTCATCTGCATGCTTCACTGTAGATAACCGGTGTGCAATCACGATTGATGTCCTGTTCTTCATCAGTTGCTCGATCGCCTCTTGCACATACTTTTCAGACTCGGTATCAAGCGAAGAGGTTGCTTCATCCAGGATTAAAATTGGCGGATTTTTCAGCAATGCCCTTGCGATGCTGATCCGTTGCCGTTGTCCACCGGACATTTTGCTGCCAGCATCCCCCACATTGGTATGATATCCATGGCCAGTTTCCATGATGAAATCATGTGCATTGGCGATTTTTGCTGCCGCGATGACGTCATCTTCTTTCACCTCGTCTAATCCGAATGCAATATTATTAAAAAAAGTATCATTAAAAAGTATGGATTGCTGGCTTACAATCCCCATCAGGTTGCGTAGATCTGCAATCTTGTAATCCTGTATGGCTTTCCCGTCGATCAGGATGCTTCCGCTGACCGGGTCTATAAACCTGGGCAGAAGATCCACCAGTGTGGATTTTCCGGAACCTGATTTCCCTACGATGGCAATTGTTTTTCCCTTTTCAATGGTCAGGTCGATGTTTTTCAGAACGGGTTCCGTGTCATATGAAAAATTTACGCTCCTGTATTCAATGGATGTTTGAAAAGTACTTACAGGCAGTGCATTTTCCTTGTCCTTGATCTTTACCTTGGTAAACAGGATATGCTCTACCCTTTCGAATGCAGCCATTCCTTTCTGGATATTGTAATAACCGGTCGAAAAGGCTTTGGCGGGTGTAATGATCTGGGAAAAGATAATCAGGTAGGCAATGAATGCCTCCGAAGAGAGGCTTCCACTTTGATTCAATACAATCATCCCTCCCACATACATCAGGACCATCATAACCATCGTACCGAAAAATTCACTTAAAGGGGAAGCCAGGAAGCGGCGGCGATAAACCCTAGTAATGGTATCAGTATAGGCATCATTGGTCTCTGAAAATTTCCGGGTGATCTTTCTCTCCCCGTTAAATGCTTTAACAATCCTCATCCCGCTCAGCGTCTCTTCCAGGATGGACAGGAGTGTTCCCTGCTGGGTTTGCAGCTTCATTGAGCTCTTCCTAAGGTTTTTACCTATCCGGCCTATGAATATCCCGCTAACAGGTAACAGTACCATGGCAAACATGGTTAGCTGGTAATTGATCACGAACATGTAAATCAGGAATATGATGATGGTTATCGGGTCCCGGAAAACCATTTCCAGGGAACTCATGACGGATAATTCTATTTCATTCACATCCATAGCAACCCTCGACATCACATCTCCCTTCCGGGATTCAGAAAAATATGACATTGGAAGGCGAAGGATCTTTTTATATACCTTGTTGCGGATATCCCTAACTACCCCTACCCTCACCGCTGTGATATAATAATTAGCCAGGAATTTAAAACCAGTTTTAAGCATGGCCATGACGACCACTAGTCCACTAACCAACAGCAGCGCAGAAGTAGCACCCCTATCCATGATGATCCTGCTCAGGAAAAAATTGAAATTATGCTGCAGGGCTTCCATATTCATAGCAAAGGGTACAGCGTTTGTAATCATTTCCTGGGTATTGAAAAGAATGCGCAGGAAGGGAATAGCCATCACGAAAGAGAACAGCGCAAAGAAAGCTGAAAGTACATTAAAGACTATATTCAGGACAGCGAAGAACCAGTAAGGCTTAATATAACCTACAATGCTCAGGAATCTCTTCATCAGGTTTTCAGGAAAAGTGGTTATTCATACTAGATCCCGGTATAGTTATCCGGTGTGATCTTTTTCAGCTCCTCAATAACGTCCCTATCTAAATGTAACGTATCAATGAAGGCGTGTAGTACATCACGGGTGATGATTTTATTTGTTCGGGTCAGGTCTTTGAGTGCTTCGTAGGGTTTAGGATAACCTTCCCTTCTGAGGATTGTCTGCAGGGCTTCAGTAACTACTGCCCAGTTCTTGTTCAGGTCCTGCCGGATACCCTCCTCATTAATGATCAGCTTATCCAGGCCTTTCATGAGGGATTTAAATGCCAGCAGGGTATGGGCCAGGGGCACCCCTATATTCCTTGAAACAGTTGAGTCAGTGAGGTCCCGCTGCAATCTTGATATGGGCAATTTGGATGAGAGATACTCAAAAATTGCATTGGCCACACCAAGATTACCTTCGGCATTTTCAAAATCAATAGGATTCACCTTATGGGGCATCACAGATGATCCTACCTCTCCTTTCTTGATCTTCTGCGTGAAATATTCCATGGATATATATGACCAGATATCACGTACCAGGTCAATCAGTATGGTATTGATGCGTTTCAGGTTGTCAAACAGGGCGGCCATGTGATCATAATGTTCGATCTGTGTGGTAGTCTTCTGCCTTTGCAGTCCCAGTTTATCCCCCAGGAACTTATCTGCAAACAGCACCCAATCCACATCCGGATAAGCAACATGATGTGCATTGAAGTTTCCTGTTGCCCCTCCAAATTTGGCAGAATATGGTATGGTTTTTAGCAGCTCGGATTGTACTTCGACCCTTTCGACAAAAACCTTTATCTCTTTGCCCATTCTGGTGGGTGAAGCCGGCTGTCCATGGGTCTTTCCAAGCATGGGTATAAGAGACCACTGATCAGCCTTTTCCCTCAGCATTCCTGTCAATTCATCAAGAACCGGCAAATAGGCCTGGGTCATTGCATCTTTGAGGGACAAGGGGGTTGCCGTATTATTTACATCCTGCGAGGTCAAGGCAAAATGGATGAACTCCCTGTACTTTGACAGGCCTGTTTCATCGAACTTTTCCTTGATGAAGTATTCGACTGCTTTTACATCATGATTCGTCGTCTTCTCAAATTCCTTGATCTTTTCCGCATCTGCTTCGGCGAATTCAGTATAAAATGTACGCAGTTTTGCAAAAACCCCGGGATCCACGCCGGATAATTCCTCCAGGTGCAGCTGGCAGAGCTCGATAAAATATTCGATCTCGATAAAAACCCGGTAACGGATCAGTCCGAATTCCGAGAAAAATGGGGCTAATTCTTCAACTTTTTTGCGATACCTGCCATCGACCGGAGATATAGCAGACAGTTCGGTTAGTTTCATCAGGCTAATGGTTAGGGCGCAAAGTTAAGAGTTTTTTAAGACGATCTTAAGAACCATCCTTTTTTGTATTTTTGACAGCAAAGAAGAAACCTTATGGAACGATCTACACTTAAAATAACAGCCTATACCCTGATCATCCTTTCCCTGATTATGTTATCTGCACAACCGGCCGGAAACCTGGATGAGAATCAAAAAGATACTACAATGGTTTACCTTTTTGAGATCAAGGAAAATATAGCTCCCCCTGCATGGAGGCTCACCAAAAGGGCCTTTGATGAGGCAGATGAAATGAATGCCGATCTTATCCTCATTCATTTGAATACATACGGTGGCATGCTTGATGCCGCTGATTCCATGCGGACAAAAATACTCAACAGCGACATCCCTGTCTGGGTATTTATTGACAACAATGCCGCTTCAGCAGGTGCCCTGATCTCCATTGCCTGTGATAGTATTTACATGCGCCCCGGGGGAAGCATCGGGGCAGCCACGGTCGTTAATCAGTCAGGGGAGGTCGTTCCCGATAAATATCAGTCATTCATGCGCTCCACCATGCGGGCAACAGCCGAAGCGCATGGCAAGGACACAGTGATCTCAGGCAATGACACCATAATTTCCTGGCATCGTGACCCCAGTATTGCTGAAGCCATGGTTGATCCCAGTATCTATGTTGAAGGAATCTCAGATACCGGAAAGGTCCTGACCTTTACTACAGATGAAGCCATTCGTCACGGTTTCTGTGAAGGCCATGCTAAAAATGTTCAAGAGGTCTTTGAAGTTGCAGAGGTGGAGAATTATAAGATCAGGCGCCATAAAACTACGGGACTTGACAAGATCATTGGATTCCTGCTCAATCCCATGATAAGCGGGATCCTGATCATGATCCTTGTAGGGGGCATCTATTTTGAGTTACAGTCCCCAGGCATCGGCTTCCCCCTCGCTGCTGCCATTGTTGCTGCCATCCTGTACTTTGCACCACTCTATCTTGAGGGACTTGCAGAAAACTGGGAAGTGTTAATTTTCATTATCGGTTTGGTACTTATTGCGGTAGAGATATTTGCCATCCCCGGGTTCGGGGTGGCAGGGATCGCCGGGATCATCCTGGTGGTCGCGGCACTTACACTTGCCATGGTAGATAATATAGTTTTTGAACTGGAGTGGAATATTGCATTTGCAGAAGTGATCAGACGCTTCTTCATTGTCATCACTTCCATGTTTCTATCCTTGGTTATTTCACTCTATCTCGGCAAGCATCTGTTTACCAGTAAGGCTTTTGCCGGACTGGCATTGGACAGCAACCTGAACACAGAGGACGGATTCCTGGGCGTGGAGAGCCAGCAGAAAGAACTGGTAGGCAGGACCGGCATTGTTGAGTCGGATTTGCGGCTGGGAGGCAAAGTGGTCATCGATGATGAGATCTATGATGCTTTTTCTGAATATGGATTTATCAACAAGGGTGAGAAAGTCAAGGTAACCAGGTATGAAACAGGGCAGATATATGTAGTTAAGGTAGATGAAGAAAGTTGAACAAAATAGCTTATCAACGCTCATAAGGGATTACAGGGAAAGTGATTATGCATCTTTGCTGAAACTGTGGAATGAAACCGAACTGGCACAGCCTGAACGAAAGGATGACGCCGGGGTTATTAAGCGCTGTAATGACATGGGGGGCTGTTTGCTGGTCCTGGAAAATGCAGCTACTGGTGAGATCATAGGCTCTTCCTGGATGACCTGGGATGGAAGGCGCATCTATCTGCATCATTTTGGGATCCATCCTGATTGGCAGAACCTGGGACTTGGAACGAAACTTGCAGAGGCATCCCTGGAATGGATCAGCCAGACCGGACAACAGGTAAAGATGGAAGTGCACAAGGAAAACAAAGCTGCCATCCGCTTGTATCAAAAGCTTGGCTTTTTTGCATTCGAAGATTATGACCTATATATGATCAGGGAGTTTTTTTGATATGGATAGGATGAACAAAAATACCTTTATACTGGCCATTTTCGTTTTTACATGTTCTACCACCCTTGTGGGACAAAAGCTTGAATTTAACTGGCGCTGGGACGAAGAAACAGTCAGAGAGGCGAAGACTGCGGAAGATGCTGATTTCCTTAATGAAGATGAAAAAAAGGTCATCCTGTATGCCAACCTGGCCAGGGCGAATGGTCGCCTTTTTGCCAGTACTTTCCTTGATGAATACATCAGGATCAAGAAGCTAAAACCAAATAGTTATACCAGGTCCCTCTACGATGAACTGCAGCAAGTCAGGGACCTACCCATGCTTGTACCGGAAAGGGACCTGTACAAGGTGGCACGGGACCATGCCAGCTGGTCAGGAAAAAAAGGCTACGAGGGACACAAGGGTTTTAAGCAAAGATTTACTCCCCTGATGAAAAAATACGCTGAGGTTGGTGAGAATATCTACTATGGTCCCTATACCCCACTGGAGATAGTGATACAGTTACTGATCGATGAAGGCATAGAAGACCTGGGGCACCGGGAAAACCTGCTGAGCCCAAAATTTAACTCAGTTGGCGTGGCCATTAAACCCCACAAAACATATGAATATAACTGTGTCATGGGCTTCGGACAGCTTCCTAGAACATACCTGGATTATATCCAATGAAAGATAAACATATACTTATCACAGGCGCTACTTCCGGGATAGGGAAAGAAACAGCCTGGGCCCTGGGAAACATGGGTGCACATATATCCTTTACCGGCCGCCACAGGGAAAAGGATCTGAAAATTCAGGAGGCACTCAGGCAAAAAACCGGGAATCAGGAAATATACTTTCACGATTGTGACCTGGCTTCCTTTGAATCGATTACCACATTTACCGCCGAATTCAGGAAATCAAATAAGAACCTGGACATCCTGATCAACAATGCGGGGACCTGGGATTCGGAAAAAGTATACACAAGTAATGGCATTGAAAGTCACCTGGCCGTGAATCACCTCGCTCCCTATCTCATGACCAGACAGCTCCTGCCCCTTATGAAAAAGTCCCCTTCAGCCCGTATCATTAATGTAACATCCGGGATACATTTTCGTGGCAAACTTGACCTGGACGATCTTGAATTTGACAAGCGGAAATGGAGGTCCATAGATGCCTATACCCAATCCAAACTCTGTAACATCCTTTTTACAAAATCCCTGGAAAGAAGCCTGGCAGGTTCAAATATTTCCATCAATGCCATTGCCCCTGGTTGGGTGAACACGGGACTTTTCAGGAATGCCAGTCCATTTGTCAGGGTATCAGCCAACCTGATGGCCATGAGTCCCACGAAAGCTGCCCGGGGACTGGTGCACCTCGCCACTGCAGGAGAACTTGAGAACGTCTCGGGTGAATATTTTTCGGGCATGAATATGCGAAAATCCTCCACCACATCATATGATGAACACCTGGCTGATAAATTGTGGATAAAAAGTGAGGAATACCTCAAAGATTATGTCTAATATAGTTCCCTTATGAGCCAGCTAACATTCCGTCATGAAAGATCACACACCAAGGTGGTTGCCACCCTTGGTCCGGCTTCATCCTCCCGCGAAGTCCTTGAGAAGTTATTTGAAGAAGGCATAGATGTATGCCGACTGAATTTTTCCCATGGCAGCCATGAGGATCATCTTAAGACAATTAAACTCATTAAAAAGATCAATGCAGAAAATGAATCCACAGTTGCCATACTGGCTGATCTGCAAGGGCCCAAACTCCGGATAGGTGATATGGAGAACAATGGTGTTGAACTGGAGGATGGAAGCAGCTTTTCATTTGTGACTGAGCCCTGTATTGGAGATGCCCGGAAGGCATACATGAGCTATACGCAGCTCCCCGCTGACGTAAAGATAGGAGAAAAGATCATGGTGGATGATGGAAAGATCCAGCTTGAGGTCACCGGTACCAATGGCAAAGATGAGGTAAAAATGAAAGTTATCAGCGGAGGTATCCTTTCTTCAAAAAAAGGGGTAAACCTTCCTGATACAGAAGTCTCTCTTCCAAGTCTTACAGAAAAAGATATCGCTGATGCACATTTTGCCCTCAGCCATGAAATTGACTGGATCGCCCTGTCTTTCGTCAGGTCCGTTACAGACCTCCTCGAATTAAAGGAACTGATCAAACATAGTGAACTCCCAACGGCCAGGGTAGTTGCCAAGATCGAAAAACCAGAGGCATTGAAAGAAATCGATCCTATCATTGACATGGCTGATGCTGTCATGGTTGCAAGGGGTGACCTTGGGGTTGAAGTTCCTTTTGACCAGGTCCCCCTTATTCAGAAAAAACTGGTAGCTAAATGTATAGCTAAAAGCAAGCCCGTTATCATTGCCACCCAGATGATGGAAAGCATGATCACGAATTTCCGGCCGACCAGGGCTGAAGCCAATGATGTTGGGAATGCAGTACTGGACGGAGCAGATGCCCTGATGCTGAGCGGAGAAACTTCTGTCGGAAAATACCCGGTACAGGTGGTCAGGAGCATGCAACAGATCATTGATGCGACAGAAAAAGGGTATGATTTTTTCCGGAGTAATCCCCCGAGGGAGTTCAGCCGGACCTATCTTTCCGATTCCATTTGCTTCAGTGCCTGTAAAATGGCAGAACAAACGGATGCCAAAGCCATCATTGTTTTCACACATTCCGGGTATACAGCCTATCGCATTGCCAGTCACAGGCCTGAGGCCAATATCTTCGCATTCACCGACAACAAACGCATCATTAACAAGCTTTCCCTGGTATGGGGTGTGCGTACATATTTCTCAGACACATTCAAGAGCATTGATGAAGCGACAAACCAGTCCATAGAACGGCTGCTCAAACTGAACCTGATCCAGGAAGAGGATGTAGTGATACATGTTGGCAGCACCCCTGTTCCGGAACGCGGCAGAACCAATATGATCAAACTGAGTTACGTTTGATGCAGGTGCTGAAACAGTATATCCGTGAAGCGGAGGAGCTATGGTTACTTCCCCTGCTCAATCATTGCAATAACCTGTTTTCTGAGGTATTCCTTCCATCCCATGACCACTTGCATCACTATCGTGTCTGGAGCTATGCCAAAGACCTGATGCTTATGCTGGAGGAATATGGGTGCAGGATCTCGCCCGAATTACCACAACAGCTTATACTGGCTGCGTTTTTTCATGATGTGGGACTCATATACACCCATGATGAGAAACATGGAAGGGAGAGCAGGCGTCTGTGTGAGGAATTCTTCAGGAAAGGAGCTCAAACACTCCCGACGGGTTTCCCTGAGATCCTGGACGCCATAGAACATCACGATGATAAATCCTTCAGGAAAAGTTCCATCGCAGGCGATCCTGAGCAGCAGGTCCTCCAGCTCCTGAGTACAAGCGACGACCTGGATGCCTTCGGATATACTGGCATCTACAGGTATGCAGAAATTTATCTATGCCGCAACATCAATCAAAATGAACTTCCTTTCAGGGTGCTGGAGAATCTCAACAATCGATTTAACAATTTGAAAAGCATCTTTGAACCATTGCCCCAATTCATCGACCGCCAGGAAATCCGCTACTGGATCACCTATGAGTTTTATCTTGGACTCTCAGAAGGAACTGCTGCTGCAAGTGAAAGGCCTGATTGGAAAATGGAACTGATCAGGGTATTTCTGGATGGTATCCACAGGAAGGAAAACCTGCTGAAACAGGATAGGCTGCTTCCAGAATTGGAATACGAGCGCGAAATCCGGCAATTTTTTATGCTGATCGACGAAGAAAATTCAATACAGGCATGACAGCCGGGAGGGAGAAACTAAATAAAATAAAGGGTTGTCATCTCGGAGCTTTTGATGACAACCCTTACCCTTATAAACTAGCAGAATAAAAAATCATTGAAGCACCAGTTGCTTCGACAGCCGGTCCCTGCTGGTAGAAATTTCAAGTACGTAGGTGCCCTTTTCAAGGTCCTCAAGGTCTACAGCATCTGTATAGCCGGCCTGGATTTCACCAAGGTCCATTGTCCGTACTATCCAGCCACCCAGGTCGGTGATCTCCAGTTTCAGTCTTTTAAAGGAATTCTTCATTTTGAGGTTAAGTTTTCCATCCAGGCTGGGATTGGGATTGAAACTGATCCCTCGATCCAATGGATTTTTATATACAGCAGACCTGTTCCCGGTGATGGTAGTCCTCATCATATTTCTGTCCAGCCTGGCTTCGATATCAAAATGCAGTCCTTCAATATCAATTTTTAACCTGGTCCCTTCGTCACACATGACTAATCCCTGGTGTTCCACCTTAAGAAAATATTCTCCCGTCACCAGGTGGCTGAAACAGAACTCTCCCTCTTGCCCTGTAACTCCAGCCGCAATATAACATCCGTCTTTTGCATCTGCCAGGTAAACAGGGGTATTCACAAGCCCTATTGAATCTTCAACTTCAGCTTCAGCTACACCTTTATCTTCTATGAGCAGGCCTGAAACCGAAGCTGTCCCAATTCCATTTCCAGGGGAATCAAGCAGGTAAACATGCATGCACTTTCTATTTAAAGCATCAATCAATTCGTAGTTTAAGATATTTTTATCTCCTTATACAAATTAAGGGTGATTTAGGTTAAAAGGCAATACCCATAAATGAGTATTTTAGAGGATACCTTGTTTTTTGCTGAACAGGATGAGTTCCGCGGTATTTTTTACCGCGTACTTCCTGAGCATGTTCTTGCGGTGGGTGGAGACTGTATTTGGGCTGATGAATAATTCCTCGGCAATTTCATCTGTTTTCCTGCCATTGGCAAGCAGGAGAATGATCTCCTTTTCCCGGGTACTGAAAAGGCTGTCCTGTCCGGAATAGGGCCTGGAATATAAAAGTTTCCCGGATTCATTGTCAACGATTTTACCGGTAACACCATTGAAATCAGGCATGTGGCCGAGTTCCACAATGATCCCCGTTGTCCGAAGGATATTTCCCTGCTCGTCTGTCTGCTGAACCGTTTGGTGCCTGAGTACGTGGAGGTAACTGCCATCCTTCTTCCGGAAGCGGTAATTAACTGAAAATTTCAGCCTGCCAGGCTGGGTCATTAAGTTGTCAATGGTACCCTGCAGGGCATCTATGGTGGCTTCGGCAACCCCTCCCCTGTCATCGGGATGGATCTTCTCATAAAGAAACTGCATATTAACCTCTCCCGGATCATAGCCGAATATTTTTTGTATCCCGGTACTGATATAATTGATTTCTCCCCGGGGAAAGTCATATATGTATATGAACTGGGATCCAAAATTTGTTAATTCTTCGAATCCCTTGATGTCACATGGCTGAAAATCAGGTAGCTCTATAGACCTGTCATGTGGCAGGGATTCAAGAAACCTGTGCAGTTCTTCAAAGGGTTCAAGCGGTTCCATTTATAAGGGTTAAAATGATAAGCCAAAACTTTAAAATACTATTTTACCTGGAAATCCAGCAATTTTCTGTCTTCCAGCCAGGCTTCAAGGCGGTCACCCACCTTCACCTGCCCCACTCCCTCGGGTGTGCCGGTAAACAGAAGGTCACCTGTCTTCAGTGTTATGTAACGGGAAATGTAGGATATCTGTACATCCAGCGGAAAGATCATCAACTTTGTGTTCCCGTCCTGTACCCTTGTCCCGTTGACATCCAGTCGAAAATGAAGCTTGTTAACATCTTCAAAATCAGATACCCGCACAAATTTGCTCAAGGGTGCGGAATGGTCGAAAGCCTTGGATATTTCCCATGGATTACCACTATCTTTGGCTTTCTTTTGCAGATCTCTTGCTGTAAAATCTATCCCCAGTCCGATTTCTTCGAAATACCTGTGGGCATATTTTTTATCGATATTCTTGCCTACTTTACTGATTTTCACGACAATTTCAATTTCATGATGAATATTGTCGCTGAAATCAGGGAGATAAAAGGGCTTGTTATTCCGAACGATGCAATTTTCATGCTTCATAAAGAATATCGGTTCCATGGGTACTATGCTGTCAAATTCTTTAACGTGGGCCACATAGTTTTTGGCCATGCAAATAATTTTCATCTGATATTAGGTTTTACCGAAAGCCCTTAACTTGATATTGGTAAGAACCTTCTTGGTATACAGGGGGAAATCGCCCTTCAATATCCAGCCAAAATAACCAGGGTCCTTTTTCAATACCTCCTCGACGGGCTCTCCTTTGTACTTTCCGAAATTAAACACTTCGATATCTTTGTCATTGTATATGATGCGGCCTGCCAGGTCAACCGACCTGTTCTGGGTAGAAAAGACAGACAGGTAATCCACATCATTCTGTAAATGCTCATAATGGTCGAGTTGTGCCTTCAGTATCTCATAGGTGGCGAGCGTATCAGCTTCTGCGCTGTGTGCATCTTCCAGTACTTTTTTACAATAGAATTGGTAAGCAGCTGTAAGTGTCCGTTGTTCCATTTTATGGAAAATCACCTGGACATCAATGAATTTGCGTTTCCTCAGGTCAAAATCCACATCAGCCCGCAAGAACTCTTCTGCCAGCAGGGGTATGTCAAATTTATTTGAATTATAACCGGCGAAATCACATCCTTCAAATTCTTTGGCCAGTGTCCTGGCCAGATCTGAGAAAGTGGGTTTGTCCTTCACATCCTCATCTGTGATGCCATGGATAGCAATTGCCCTGGGATCAATAGGAATGGTCGGGTTGACAAGATGGGTTTTTATTGACTCACTTCCATCAGTTTGGATCTTCAACCAGGAGATCTCAACTATCCTGTCACTTGCGACATTGACACCCGTGGTTTCCAGGTCAAAAAAGACCATGGGGTTTTTTAAATTTAGTTCCATTTAGTTAAGCTCTTTGCTTCTGTTATAAATATAATGAAAAACCCGGCCAGGTGTTGACTGCCGGGTTTTGTTCTATGCAGGAATAATCAGGGTTAAGCATTGATCATCATGGGCATGAGCAGCATTAAGACATCCTCGGATTCATTCTCAGAAACTGCAGGTAACATGATACCCGCCCTCGTGGGATCTGACAATTCCACGATCACATCTGTGGATGAGAGGTTTGAAAGGATCTCGATCAGGAAGGTGGATTTGAAACCGATCTCCATGTCCTCACCTTCATACTGGCAATTCAGCCTTTCATAAGCCGAGATCGAAAAATCAATATCCTGGGCAGATACAGTGATCTGGTTACCAGTGAGGGCCAGTTTCACCAGATTGCTTGCCTGGTTTGAATATACCGACACCCGTTTTAAGGTATTATAAAATTCCACCCTGTCAATACTGAGTTTGTTGGGATTATCCGTAGGGATCACAGAGTTGTAACTGGGATAGTTACCTTCCACCAGGCGGCAGACCAGCTTATATTCAGTCATTAAGAAGAAGGCATTCTTGTCGTCAAACTCAATGGTAACAGGATTCTCCTCCTTAGGCAGCACATTTTTTAAAAGAGAAGCGGGTTTCTTGGGTAAGATGAAGGATGAATCTGTATCCGCCTTTGCATCTGCCCGTTTGTAACGTACCAATTTGTGCGCATCCGAAGCTACAAAGGTGAGATTATCAGAAGCCAGTTCAATGTAAACACCATTCATCACCGGCCTGAGTTCATCATCTGCCGTGGCAAACAGTGTCTTGTTGATACCGCTGTAAAGTACTTCTGCAGGAACCTCAATGGTAGCCTTCTGGTCCTGCTTGATGGAGGGCATTTGTGGAAAATCCCCTGCATTCTGACCAACAACGGTAAACTTACCATTCTCAGAATTGATGACAACGGATAGCTTGTCGTTATCAATTTCAAAAGTAAGTGGTTGCTCCGGGAATTCTTTCAGGGTATCTGTAAGGATCCGGGCAGGTACTGCAATACTTCCGCTTTCCGAAGTATTTTCCAGTTTCATTTTAGTGATCAGGGTAGATTCCAGGTCGGAGGCTGTGATCTCCAGTTCATTGCCTTCCAGCCTGAATAGAAAATTATCAAGGATGGGCAATGTGTTTTTGGAACTGATAACCCTGCTAACTGCCTGTAAATGACCCAAAAGGTCTGTACTGGAAACAACAAATTTCATGGATGGTTTTTTTAAATTCTAAATATCAATTATACGAAAAATTTACCAGAAGCTTTGCACCAGATTCCATTTTTTCATTTGCCTTGAAAATAGCCCGGATCTTTCAAAAGCGGATCAATTTCCATATAGTTCAGAACAACCATTCCGTCCCAATCATCGATCTTTGCATATAAGACATTGAGATCCATTTTTATCATTCCTTCCCGATTAACCGTAAATACAGGGAACAAACTGAGGCTTGTCCGCATACCTGTGCTACTGCCCACCTCCAGTACAAAATCCGGTTCCTCCTTGTACTCATATTTTAAAGGTGTATCCTGACCGGGATCTACATATGCATCGAACCTGATCCCGTAGAAATAACCCAGGTACTGATTGAGCTTTGAGGTAACCGGAATGAACCAGTCCCCAGGCACCATCCCAGTCGACATCTCAAATCCTCCGGATGCATTCCTGGCCAGGTAAAATGTATTGTCTGGTTCGTGCTTATGTTGAAGCGATATATATTGAATCTGCTCAGGCAGGTAATTCAGCAGAAGGTTATCTCTCCAGTACCTTTCATCCGTATTGTACAATGCTGCCAGATCTCTTCGTTTATACCCTCTTACACCCATCCGAAACGGGGTATCAGCATCTTTCATCATCATGTAGGTGGCATTTGTTTCCGAGGTATCATGGAAAACAAAATACTCCCTGTCCGCCCCTTTGGGCAGCGTTATTGTGACCCGCTTGCCCTCGGTCCGCAGTTGCCTGGAAACCTCCTCCGAGCGGGAGCGGGATACCGGGGATAAAACTTCAAGCCTGGACAGCATTACCAGCATACCACTCATGCGGTTTTTCCGGACCGGAGTACTGCCATTCAACCGCCATGTAAACTCATTCTTTACAAGCATAACCTTCCCACCCCTGCCTGTGATCTCCACACCTGTAATAAGGTTGGTGTCCAATACGGCGAACTCAACAGCAGACCTGGCATATGTGCCTGAACGTTTGGACAGGAGCAGCCAGGCTGAGACAGCCACAAGCACTACCAGTAATACCAGGGTTATTTTGTTCCTGTTCATTAACGATATCTTCTTCTGCGATATATACCCATGCCCGCTCCGAAGGCAATGACCAGGAGGATAGGGAGGGCCGTATTGATGATTTTCCACCTCTCACTTTCTTCCAGTATACGTTGCCGGTCCAGCAGGCGCATCCGGAATTCACGGCCCCTGAGGCTGATCAATCCAGTCTCATCTGTCAGGTAATTCACAGCATTCAGGATGAACTCCTTGTTCCCGAAGCTCTGCGAAGTATACTGGTCAAATCCAAGCGGGGCTATGACCGGACCGTTCGGGGAATCTATAACTTCGTTCCTGATGATATCTCCATCTGCTATGACGATCATGCGGGTGGACTGGCTCAGGCTGGAGACCTGGATGGGTCCCTGGGATTGAACATCAGGTATGGAGCGGTTGGTGAACACTGATTCAAAGTTTCCCTCCAGCAAGATGGACAGGGGCAGATGGGGCTGGTTGTATGCTGCCTGGGAAGGCTGCTGCTGGGTTTCCCGCAGGTTGATTTCGGCTGGTGTGGCCACTACCATGGAGTAAGGAGAAGTAGCAAGGAGAACTGTCTTCTTAATGTCAGGATTCTCTCCCACCGTATCTATATCACTTCCAAATTCAATTTTGATCATATTCAGGGAACGGGTTATGGGATGATCGTTCCCGGGTGATATCAGGGGAAAATAATACCAGGGACTAAACTCCCACTGGGCCTGTGTCCCCACCAGGCCCTTGTTCACAGGGATCACATGGCATTGGATATCCTTCACAAGATGGGGGTTCATGCGTACACCGTACCGGAATAACTGGTCCTCAATATTCAATGGATTGTAAAAGGCAAAGGTCATACCCATGAAAAGGCTGTCCAAAGATACCTGCACCGGGTCCAGCAGCCAGAGGACCTTCCCTCCATTCATGATGTACTGGTCTATCACAAATTTATCAGCCTCTGAGAAGGCCTTCACGGGCTTGGCAATAATCACGGCCTGGTACGCATCCAGGCATCCGTACCTGCCATTGATGGCTCCCCTGTCAACCTGGTAAAAATTGGCCAGGTCCTTGGTGATATCTCCTACCTGGTAAGCATCCAGTTCACCATGCCCCTCCAGGAAAACCACCCTCGCTATGGTATCACTGCTGAGGGTTCTGACCATGCTGATAAACTCATACTCAAGCGATTGTATGGATTGGTGCAGGTTTACTTCTCCTGGCAATCCTGGATTATTCTTCAGGAGGTTTACTGCTACATCTGCTTCCTCAAAGGAGATTATGGCTCCCGGAAAAACAATCTTCTGTGTGGTGCTCCCGTCCTTGGCCCGTACCTGCACATTGGTGGGTTGCAGGCCGGTGCTGTACAACTGGTTGAAAAGATTCCTGCGGATCTGTGGATCTGGGTCATCTACCGGATCGATGAATTCATACTGAAGGTTCTGTGGGGCATACACCCTGAACTCATCCAGCATTTCCCTGATGGCCGAATTCAGCCTGGCAAAACCTACGGGCAGATCGCCTTCAAGGTATACACGGACATAAACGATCTCATCGAGCTCTCTTAATATTTCCTTTGTCTCTCCCGAAAGAGAATATCTTTTCTCTGAGGTCAGGTCAATTCGGTAAAAAAGCAACGATGAGATAAAATTAATCAGTACAACGATAACCAGTACACTGACCAGCTGAATACTTCGTATCCGTTTCCTGCTCTGTAAAACGGCCCTGGTACCGATCAGGAAAATACAAATCACACTCAGGAAATATACCAGGTCCCTCGTATCAATCACTCCGCGTTGTATGGATTTGTAATGTTCATTGATACCAAGCTTCAATAGCAGGTTATCAAGGTTCCCAAACAGGTCTATGCTGGTGATCAGGTCAAATCCGGTATACAGAAAAAATGAGATCACCACGGCCACAATAAATGAAATAATCTGGTTGTCTGTCAGCGAGGATATAAAGATCCCCACAGAAGCATATACAGCCGCCAGCAGGAATAGTCCCACATAAGACCCCCATATCCCACCCGTATCCAGGTTACCCGGGGGACTCCCAAGTTTGTGGATCGAGAAGAAGTAAACCATCGTAGGAAGCAGGGAAAACAAGATCAGCACAAGGGCAGCAAAGTACTTCGCCAGCACGATCTGCCCATCGGAAATGGGCTGGGTCAATAACAATTCCATGGTCCCACTTCGTTTCTCCTCTGCAAATACCCGCATGGTAATGGCAGGTACCAGGAAAAGGAATATCCAGGGAGCCATGATAAAGAGCGTATCCAGGTTGGCATGCCCGTTATCAAGCACATTCATGTTCCCCTTGAATATCCACATGAAGAGGGAATTAACTACCAGGAAGACGATAATCACGACATACCCTGTCAGGGTACTGAAAAATGTGCTAATTTCCTTACGGAATAAGGTTAACATGCGGGATAAAAATTTCAAAGCGAAAGTAACGCTTTTTCGATTTACGGCAAATTAATGATATCAACCTCAAGCTTGCCTGCCTCCTGGAGGAACCTGGCATGTATGATCTGTATCTGGTGATAATAAAAATTGAGGATTGCCGTATAACGATATCCCTTTCGGGCCATTTCCATGGCCCCTTCCTGGCTCAATCCAACACCGTGGCCATATCCCCTGCCATCCAGTATAATTTGGCCATCCGAAAGATCTACGCCAAAAAAATCCGACCGGAGCTGATAGTCACTACGGATCTCCGATAGCAGCAGTGAGTCCTGCCCGAACAGGTAATAATCCTGCCGGTGCTTTAAGGGCATTTCAAGCACGGAGGTATCCAGCAATTCTCCAATAAGAATTCCTTTTGATTGCAGATAACTAACCCAGTCCACTGCAGGAATAGGTTTTTTCCACTCAGTACCGGGCTGCTTGAGGCTGAAAGGATCCAGCACAGGGCGCAGGTAATGCTTCCCGGTCAGCCAAACCTCCTCTGCCCCCCTGGTCTCCCCTCCGCTATTTGCATGGTAGACTGCACTGAGCAGGACAGAATCACCGTCCGCCAGGACCATTCCCTCTGTCACCTCAGTACCTATTTCCACATCTTCATTCCAGATATTCCTGCCTTTGTATGCCTGGCAATGTACCGCATCGCAAAGGTGGAATCCTTCCGGTTTATGGCGGGCGAGGTTTTTGTAAGCAAATGTCCGGCTCAATATGGACTGGACCTTGTAATACTCCAGTTCGCATCGGCTGCCGGCTTCTGTTTCAGATACTCCCATGATATATTTCTCAATATCAATCTCATTGATCATCAACAGGCTGTTCATGGAGATCTCCACCTGCAGGTCAGACAGGTATTCCCTTGAGTCCAGCACCGGTAAAGCCGGGGCCAGTCTGAAATATGAATACTCATCAGGTGCTGAAAAACGTAGATGCTGGCCCTGGTGCCACTGGCCTTTATGGTCCCTGATAAACAGGGAATCCTTTTGCCGGATCACGTACCAGCTCTGTCCCTGGGGACAAACACCCAGGTTGCCCTGGTCTGTCTCAATGTGATAATCACCATCTCCGGAGGTGAAAAGGAAGGCATTTACCAGGTGCTCATGAAAGACACCAATCCTGATATCCATAGAGAATGACTTGCCGGCCAAAAACA
>CAZXOJ010000050.1:0-19345 GCA_964642325.1 uncultured Bacteroides sp.
AAATAAAAGAAGGGCTGTCATTTTGCGACAGCCCTTCTAACCATAAAAATCAAACCTGAACCTGTATTACTTAATTGCAATCTGCCTGGCGGGTTTTTCTTTTGCTTCTTCCATTTTTGGAATATCTACATATAAGATCCCATCTTTATGAACAGCACTGATCTTTTCACCATCAACCGTTTCCGGTATTGTGAAAGAACGGCTGAAATTGGTATAACGGAATTCCCTCCTTGTATACCTTTCCTTGTTTTCCTCCTGCTTATCTTCCCTTACAGAAGCAATGGTCAGTGAATTTTTGTCCAGGTCGATTTTAAAATCTTTCTTGTTCAGTCCCGGAGCAGCCACCTCGATGGTATAAGCATCTTCACTTTCCGTGATGTTTACTGCGGGCAGGCTTTTAAAACCATTTCTCTGATAATCAGCCGGATAAGAATCTCTTCCAAAAAATTCATCCATAAAACTTGGATATGTTCTGTTGAATTTAGTTAACATGACTTTGTCCTCCATTTATTTTAATTAAACTTAATGTCATAATTTCTGAGGCATACAGTCAAAGCATATGCCATTGGGGGTTTACTGACAATCAGTACCAATAAGCTGCCAAAAAGGCAGATACAAATTCAATATACGTGACAAAATGACAGTATTGATCAAAGTTTCACAAACAATCCATCAGATTTTTCCTTTTGGGAAAATTATCAGTATGTTAACTGGATTAAATTAAATCATGAGACCTGATCCTGACGTTAAAGAATATATTGATCAGTTTGATCCTGATTTCCGTGATATTCTGCTTCACTTAAGAGCGTTAATTTACCAGGTAGTTCCGGATGCTACTGAAGACATAAAATGGCGTGTACCCACATTTAGCCTTCATAAAACAATTTGTTACATAGCGGGATTCAAGCGTCATGTGACTTTTGGGTTTTATGATGGAAAAATGCTGAAGGACCCGGACGGTTTGTTACTTGGAACAGGGAAGCATATGAAATACCTGAAATTCAAGTCCATTGATGAACTTGATGAAGATAGGCTCAGATTATGGATACTGGAAAGCTTTTATACCTGAATCTATTTCCGCTATCAGTGATCCAACATCTGTATAGGATTGATAAAAACTTCTTCCATGGGGTCTGGAATAGCCTTCTCTTCCCTGACGAGTGGATTGATACTCATAACCGGGAAATCGGAGCGGTTTATAATATCCTGGGCAACAGATCCTACAAAGTACTCCGAGATATGTAACTCCTGCTGGGTGCTGATCATAACAAGATCACCCTCAAGTTCCCTTACTGCATCATTCAGAATGATGTTTGGAGCATCAGTGGAGTTCTTGATAAGTTTTACATCGCAATCAACTTCCAACTTTCTTAAATTGGTGCGTATCTCATCGAGTTTGGAAATATACTTGATTTCCTTGCCTTTACTATCTTCCCGTAAGACAGACAGGATAGTGAGCCGTGCATCCAGCATTCGAGCGACAGCTACTGCTGTTTCAGCTTGTTTAAGGGTTTGTTTTGTTAGATCCAGGGGAAGTATGATATGTGCACAGCCGAAATATTCAGGTTTTTTACGGAGGGTGATCACCGGGACATCGGCACCTTTGATAATATGCATGGTATTGGTACCTGCGAAATTCTTCATCATATCGGATGAATCAGTACGCCCCATAAATATGAAATCAGCCTTTACTTCACTGGCAGTTTCAATAATCATTTTATAGACTTTGCCCTGTTTGATCGCAGTTGTAAATGGGATGTTTTTACCAGTCAGCACTTTGCCTGCAGCATCATCAAGTTTGTCAGATGCCCCCCTCAAGATCATATCCCGCTGCTCATCTTTCAGCACAAGTTTGAGCAAGGGAGATTCTTCCTCGAGAACATAGATCAAGTGGAGGGTAGCTCCAACCTTGTTTGCGATAAAGGCCGCGTATTCCAGGGCCATTTCGGATTCAGGACGGAAGTCTATCGGGACTAGGAAGTTTTTGGATACAGACATATGAATTGATTTCTTCAGGTTAATAATGCTACAAATTTCATTAAAATTTTCATGATTTCAAATCAGCCTACCATTCGGAATAGGGATTGTCAACCTTGATCCTTTTGCCTTGTGTGGCCAGCTTATAACCAACCAAAAAGGCAAGTTCTGTTACTTTTTCAAGTTTTGTAAAATTGATCCGTTCATAATTATCTGATGGCTTGTGGTAATCAACATGAATGCCTGTTGAGTAGAACAGGACCGGAATATCATTCTTGGCAAAATTGTAATGATCACTTCTGTAATAATACCTGTACGGGTGGTCCGGAGAATTCATACTGAAGTCACTGGCCATGTCCAATTTCTTTATGCTCTTATTATGGATGTCAAGTAATTCCACACTTTGGTGGCCCCCGATCACACTTATCGAATCCATTCCCATAACACTGACTTTCTCCCCGTAAATAAGGCCGGTATCCCGAGATGTCCGGACTGTCCCTATCATATCCAGGTTTAGGTTCGCAACGGTTTGATCCAGGGGGATAAGTGGGTGGTCAGTATAAAATTTCGAACCATATAGGCCGATCTCTTCGCCGGAAAACCAGAGGATGAGGACACTTCTTTTAAGATTTTTCTTTTGCTTTACGAAAGCTTCTCCAATCTCAATCAGGGCAGCCGTGCCAGAGGCATTATCATCTGCGCCATTATAAATCTCACCCCTTCTGTTTATCCCGAGATGGTCAAAATGTGCCGTAAATACTACTGCTTCCTTTCGCAATTCCGGATCACTACCCTGTATCAGTCCCGCTACATTGGGGATGGGTTTCTCCACCTTGTTAAACATGGTGTAGATGTTTACCCGGGTATCAGGAATTACAAATGAATTGGGTTTCAGGGAAGAATCAATGCCGTCCTGCAATTCAACTAAGGTTTTGCCGGTGGACTTCAGTATTTCATCTGCGGCTTCCCTGTGGATGAATAGTATTTTGGCAGCTATCCCGGGCATCATGCTTCTTCTCTGGCCGCCTAGTTCCTTGACTGTGCTGGAACTGGTTAAATAGCGGATCATTCCACTGGCATATTGATCGATGGATTGATAACCTGACCTTGGATCCATGACCATTAATATCGCCTTTGGCATGCGCGTGGCGAGACCATTTAACTTATACCTCCATGTGCTTAGATCATTCCAGTCCCTGTTCTCAAGCAGGCTGGTACCATTGTCATGATCCATCGGCCCCCGGCTCATCACAAGTACGATCTTACCCTTCAGGTCAATATTTTCAAAACTGTTGTAGTTATCTTTGGCTGAATATATACCATAGCCTGCAAATACAAGCTCCCCACTAAGATCAATCGTATCTGACTTGGCATTCAGGCAGTAAAGTGGTTTTTTGACTTCAGAAATGGTACCATTATTATAGGTGATGCCAATACTGGATGTTGACTGGTCCTGGACTTTCTTTACCAGGGTGTATTCCTGGAAGTAATCGCTGTTTTCGTCAATGGGTTCCAGCCCTATCCTGGCTGCCTGTTCAGCAAGGTATTTGGCCGCCAGGTCAAGACCGGGTTCGCCTGTGGCACGGCCTTCCATTTCATCTGATGCCAGGTAGGTCAGATGTGTTTCAAGTTCTTCAACGGTGATACTTTTAAACCCTGATTTTTGAGCACAGGCTGATGAATTAATCAGAATCAGGGCAAGTGCGAAGGCATATGGAATATGGATGTTCTTTGTCATATTTGATTTGTGATGGACTTAAAGATTTTAAAGTTATATGAATTAATTAAAAATCGATACAGATCTTTGATGGATGATAAAATTAGTAATATATTATGGACAGAATTAAGAGAAACAATATGAGTAAGACGATTTTAATCACCGGGGCAGCGGGTAACATGGGAGGTGCTGTGCTGAAGAAGTTCCTGAAAAATGATTTTCAGATAGCAGCCCTTGTTTCAGATAAGCGGACAAATAACCTGGAAGCCGCAGTCAATCTGAAAATCTTTCCTCTTGATCTGCTGAATGAAGACAAAGTGCAAAAGACCATAAGACAGGTCGTTGAGGTTTTTGGCAACATAGATATGGCAGTGTTAACGGCTGGTGGGTTTGCCATGGGTGGACTGGCAGATACCGGAGAGGAAGAACTGAATAAAATGTACAGGCTGAATTTTCTTACTGCGTATCATTTAGCAAGGCAGGTATTTCTGCAGATGAAGCAACAGGAGGACGGGGGACAGGTCATTTTTACCGGGAGCCGTCCGGCGTTACATCCCGGATCGGCCGGGAACATGCTCTCCTATGCCCTAAGTAAATCCCTGGTATTCAGGCTTGCTGAAGTAATTAATGAGGACGGGAAAGGTTACGGGATCACTGCCAGCGTCATCGTCCCAGGTACCATTGACACACCAAAGAACAGGGAGGCCATGCCAGATGCCGATTTTACTGCATGGGTAACGGCATCGGAGATTGCAGACAATATTTATCATCTGTCAACTCCGGCAGGCAGACAGCTGAGAGAGAGCATTGTTAAAGTATATGGAGAAAGCCAGACCTGAAATTAAAACCAGTACCTGATGCCGATGCCTCCGTTCATTTGAAATTGTATCGCGTTTATCAGCTGTAAAGCCGGGACTATTTCCACGAATACGTCCAGGGGTGCGTCATCGAACAGGTAAGCCAAACCTACCGGTATCCGGGCACCTAAACTAAATTCGTGACCGATCCCCATCTTGGCCCCAAAACCCCAGTAAAAAGGCAGTTGACCTTTGCTGACATTGATCAAATCAAAATAGTGTATCAGGTAATCTGCATGGATATGGAACCAATCATTTGTTAATGACCATGCGATTCCCCCATCTATGGCATGTTTCTGGCTAACCCAGGTTTTCAGGCTTACACCGGTGGGTTCACCAATGATAACACCTAAACCAAATCCGCTGTCCTGGGCAGACAGGTTAAGCGAAACAATACCCAGCAAAAGTATGAATAAGTACTTTCTCATTTGATGATTATTTTGGTTTAAAAGTAAGGGGTAAAATAGGAAAAATAACAGGATCATAACCTGACACCTCCCATGACACCTATCCATAGTTTTACGTTTGTTCTGGCAACATTGTTATATGTTTTATTGAAAAAAGCCCATTTCGGACCTATTTCATGCCAGGGCAAGTAGCCAATATCCGGGTTTGTTTCTGCCACTGCCACATTGAAAGTGGGACCGACAAAAAGGGATACCTTATCCGATGGATTGAAAGCGAACAATACCCTGAACTGGTTCAGTAAATTCAGCCTGTCAATATGCAAGAAGCTGTTTACAGCAGGTTCAGCGATCCAGAGCTCCTGGTTGACGACAGCCTCCAGGTTCATCATCATTTTTTCGTTCAGATCCAACTCTCCACCCAGGCCAAACCCGAACAGCCAGCGGGTACCAGGACCGGTAGGTTTGCTGAATGAATAGATATTGTATAATTTCCTGACTCCCATCCTGTAAGAGAAATTGGCATATTGTGTTTCACTGAAAGAAAACTCAAACTTTCTGTATCCATTTTTCACAACAACATTGAAAAGACCAATCGGGATCCCGTCGAGTGAATCGGCCACATTGAGGAAGCCGGCCATCTGTACACCTTTTACATTCCCTGCTACATTAATAAAACCAGCCAGCTGTGCCCCCCTGACCTTTTCCGCGTAATTAACAAATCCGGCCAGTTGTGCATCTGTTGATCCAGTTCCGGCTATGTTTAAAAAACCCGCCAGTTGTGCTCCCCTGTCGAATTCCCCTGCCACATTGAAGAACCCGGCGGCCTGCGCTCCCTGTGTTCTTTCCCCTGATACATTCCCGAACCCGGCCCCCTGGAAGCCCTTCGTATCTTTGCCCGTCACATTTATTAATCCTGTAAGCTGGGCACCCTGGAAACTCCCTCCGCAAACATTTATAAATCCGGAACCCTGGAGAACACGGGCATCAGTTCCATTAACATTGAAGAATCCTGCGAGCTGGACACCATCAACCGTCCTGCCGACGACGTTTCCGAACCCGGCACCCTGGAATCCCTTGACATGGTAGTTGATTGTATTTATGAAAAAACCAATTTCCGCACCATTTACTCCACCGGCATTACCGACAAGAAAATTTAGAGAGACCTTATTGATGGTCTTCGAATTCTGTGTCCAATTGGTACTCAGTGGAGGGAACAGGAAAGTGACCTGGAAAGGCTTTTCTTGAAGTTCCGGTGTTGGTTTAAGTTCCTGTGCCTGTTTCGGGACATCCTGTGCATGTAGGATACCGTGATAAAAGAAAAAAGCCAGGATGATCAGGGTAATCTTTCTGTTCATGGTCTTGAATGTTTCAGATCTATTACCCCTAAAGACATGAAAAAACCATCAGGGTTGTATGGATTCAGAAAAATTAAGGCTCAATCTTATCCACTTCTTTTTGAACGTTTTCTTTTCCTACACCAATGGGGATACCCACATGTATATGGAACCCCCAATTCTTTTCGGGATCAAGGTTATCATCCTTCTGTGTGTTGATGAAACCATGAGAATAACGTAGGGATAGGTTCATCCCTTCGCCCTTACCGAATTTATAGCCAAGACCTACCTGGGCTCCAACATCCCAATTATTCATACGCGGTTTAGCGTGGACTTTATATTCAAGTTCCGAATCATTTTCAGGTTTAATTAAAAAATAATCATCCGCCGATAAGAGATAACTAACATATAAGCCAGCCTCAAAATACAATTGATTTGTGAGTTTATACCGGGGCAAGAAGACCAGGGTGAAGTAATTGGATTCGACCCAGGTTTCCAGCGACTCATGCTCTAATCCGGGGTTTGGCAAATCTCTTTCATTGATCCCTTTCGATCCCATCTTGTTCATGAAAAGCATCTCTGGATGCAGATAAAAGTGATCTGATATTTTAAAGTTGAAATACAGTCCAAGATTTAGTCCGGTCGCGAATTTAGACTCGGGGTAATTAGTGAGGGTTGTAATGTTCGCACCCACATTCAATCCGAATTCAATATTCGGGGTATTCAACTTGTCTCCGAAAAGTAGGGCGATCAATACCTGGGACCTGGCTGCGGGGATAAGCAGGATGGTCATAAATGACAAGAGGATAATTTTTTTCATGGCCTTTAGATGAGCTTTATATTTTCAGTGAAAGTTATTTAATTTGAGCGGTTTTGAAAAATCCGTATCACTTAGCTTGAGTCTTCAGGTACTGGATCAACTGCTGGTAATTCTGGTCGGAGGGATAATATTCAACCAGCTGCTCGGCATATTTCAGGGCATGATCGGCTTTTCCCAACTCCTGGTTGAATGTTGACAATGAATACAGCAGATCCCTGTCGAAGGGATTTTCCACCAATGCATTTTGCAGGTAATCAACCGCTTCCTGCTTTTGCCCGGTAGAATGGAGTCCCACTCCATAAACATACGCGTACCTGGCGTTTGTTGGTTCAAGCCTGGCTGCCTGCTCCAGGAATTTCATGGCTGCATCATGGTTTCCTTTCCGCACAAGGTTTAGTCCCAAGGCATAATGAACGGCGGCCATATCCGGACTCTGTGTTATGGCATCACGCAGCAACTGTTCTCCTTCCTCATCCCGTTCCAACATGCGGTAGAGATCGGCGAGGTTGATATAGGCTGTAGTTAGTGCCGGTTCAACTTCAAGTGCTTTCAGATAGGAGGTTTCAGCAGTGACATAATCTCCCTGGTTCATGGCCAGTATACCGAGATTCATGTGTGATGAAGGATGGTCAGCATTGATCATCTGGGATTGCCTGTATTCTTCAAGCACTTTTTCGCGTTGACGAATATTTGCCTTCCCCAGGTACTCAGGCGAAATCCTGGAAAGCTGGAAAGCTGCGGTAGTACGGATCAGCCTGACAGAATCACTCAACCTGGGGATGGCCAGCTCCAGGGTGGCATTTTCATCAGCCGCATATAAAGCGGTGACGGCCGCATAACGGATGAGGGGATCAGGATCAATAATGCTGGTTTGAAGGGTCCTGATCACAGATGCATCCTGGTAATTCTGTAAAAGTGAGACCGCTGTCGCCCTGACCATGGGAGCGGACTCGGGGTCATTGGCAAGCCTGATCAATTCCGGTAAGGCCTCGGGATATGCCTGGCGTCCGGCCCAGAATATCTCCCCGTAATGTGTGCCATTCCTGTTTGGGTCTCCATACCATTCGAGGCACCAGTCGGCCGCCCATTTGTTTGATTTATCATTATGGCACTTATTGCAGGCATTCGGTGATTTCAGCTTATCTGAGAGGTCAGGTCGGGGGATCCGTATACTGTGGTCACGGCGTGGATCAATTACCATATAGGTTCTTTCCGGCATATGGCATTCCAGGCAACTGGATCCTTCCTGTTCGGGGTCGTGAAAATGATGATCCCGGCTGCCATACTTTTCAGCCAGGTGGCAACGATAACAAAGGGCATTGCTATGTACGAATACCTTCCCACTGTGAGATTCATGACAATCTTTACATACTACGCCGTTTTGATACATTTTACTCTGCAAGAAGGAGGCGTAGACATAAACCTCTTCGAGAATCTGGCCATCAGCGTAATAGAGTCCCTCATCAAGCAATGACGGGCTATGCGTTTCCATGAATGATTTTCCGTATATGTAATCTTCGCTTAAAATTGCCCTGCGTGCATGACAGCGTGCACACATATCAACAAGTATACGGTCTGTCCTCGGAACCGATCGTTCTGCCGTACCCGTCTCCATATTAAAGACCCAGGAGGCATTGTCCTGGTCCTTCAACAGGATGGTTAGTCCCATGTCGGAAAACGCCTCCGGATTGCCTCCCTGCTCAACTATCCGGGCCCATTCAACATGGCTTGAACCCGGACCATGACATGATTCACACGAGACATCAATCTCAGACCAGGTAGTATGGTAGGTTTCTGTTTCCGGGTTGAAACTCTTCTTCACGTTGGTAGAATGGCATTCAGAACACATGTAATTCCAGTTCTGTGTGATCCGGGTCCAGTATAAGATATCATGGGGAGGGATCCTCTCCTGGTCATATATATGGAACCAGCGTTGTCCGCCTTCCCCGGCCGGTCGCGTGTCCCAGCAGAACGGGAGCATCTGGTAGGCGCCTCCAGGGAATTCCACCAGGTATTGCTGTAATGGCCTGACCCCAAATACATACTTGATCTCAAAATCCTTGAATTCTCCGTCAACCCCTTCGGTATTTACCATGAATTTGCCGTCCTGCCTGAAGAAACGCGTCTCAATACCATGGAGTGTCTGGCTGATATTAAAATCAGCCAGTACGGTTTCATCCGTGGCATGATCCATGGCAAGGTCATGATCTGAACCCTGGTAGAGTTCATATTCCCGCTCATGACATTCCTTGCATGATTCCCTGCCGATATATTCCGGTCCCAATTCATCATTTGCGCTCACAACGGTTCCTGCCCCATCAGAAGAATTATTTTTACAGGTAATAAATACCAGGGTAAAAATTAATAAAACTGGCAGTAAAGACAGTATTAGCTTGGATTTATTGTTTCTTTCCATGATAAAAACAGTGCACAAAATTATTTTAAAACTATAAAAATAACCCTCTTACAGACGTTTATTGGCATAATTAAGAAAGAAACTTAATAAATTTACCTTCCTAATAAGAATAAGTGCAAGAGCCTTCACATACCGAACGACATTCACGCCGGGATTTCTTAAGGAAATTTTCTGTATGGGCTGCTATAGGGGCGGGAGTGCTTGCTTCCATAAGCCTACTCAGGCAATTTATCCCCCGCCTGACACAATACCAGCGGCGATTCAAGATCGGCCGTGTCAACAATTTCCCGGTCAATACCTTTACCTATATGTCAGGCAGAAAATTGTTTGTATACCGTGATCATCAAGGGATCAGGGCTGTATCAGCCATCTGTACACACCTGGGCTGTGTGATAGAAAAAAGTGATGATGGTTTTCAGTGCCCATGCCACGGATCCTGTTACAATGACCAGGGGGAGGTACTATCAGGTGCAGCAACAAAGGACCTGCCATGGTTTGAATTAAGAAAAGATGTTGATGGTCAAATCGTGGTGGACCTGGGAAGGCTGGTACCACCGGAGGAAAAACTATACCTGTAAATGTCACCTGGGATAAGCGACGAAAACAGAAAAAGATTGGGAAGGATCAACAGGAATTTTTTCCTGCACATCCATGCCAATAAGGTACATCCTCATTCGCTTAAATCCGGTTACACATTCGGACTCGGAGTGATACTCGGTTTTCTTTTTTTGGTCATGATCCTGACCGGTGTCATCCTGATGATGAATTATACTCCGTCCATTGAAAGGGCTTATAATTCCGTGAAGGATATTGTCTTTGTTGTTCCTGGTGGAAGATACATCAGGAACATTCATCGCTGGGCAGCACATGGAATGGTCCTGGTATCATTTCTTCACCTGATCCGGGTTTTCTTTACCGGGGGATACCTGGCAGAACGCAGGCTGAACTGGATCATCGGCGTATGTATACTCGTAGTTGTTTTGTTCATGAATTTCAGCGGTTATTTGTTGCCCTGGGACCAGCTGGCATTCTGGGCAGTTACCATAGGTTCAAATATTGCCGCCTCTTTCAGGGAACTGACAGATATTCTGGGGATCACCCAGGTGTTGGATATAGGAGGATTTGTAAAGAAGCTGCTAATAGGTGATGATACAGTCGGACAGGCTGCGTTATCCAGGTTTTTTATGCTCCATGTGATTTTTCTTCCGCTTACCCTTATGGTACTGACTGCCGTTCATTTTTGGCGGATCCGTAAAGATGGAGGGGTCAGCAGGCCAACGGAGCAGACGGTACAAGCCGCGGGTGATGACAGGGTTAGAGAAAAGTTCTATTCCTGGCCGGTGGTTATGTGGGCTGAACTTGCCATTCTTTTACTGACGGTAGCCGCCCTGCTTGTTATGGCCTTCCTTTTCGATGCCCCATTGAGGGAAAGGGCAAATCCTGACTTTGCTGAAAATCCTGCAAAATCTCCATGGTATTTTCTGGGGATACAGGAGTTAGTTTCCTATTCCGCTTTTGCAGGTGGGGTGATCATACCTGTCCTTTTCCTGGTATTTCTTATTTCCATACCCTATATGGACAGGGAAGATGGAAATATTGGTACCTGGTTTTCCGGCACAACAGGCAGGAGACTTACCTGGCAATCGTTTGGATTTTCATTGCTTACTACCCTGCTGTTTGTATTTATACACATCAGGTACGGCTGGTTCAGGAGCTGGTTCCCTGATATTCCACAGGTGATCATCATGCTGGTTAATCCCGCCACACTCTCAGCATTGTTTTATACTATCTGGGCGATCTGGATAAAACGGAGAACAGGATCCAGCAGACTATCAGCCATTGGCCTTTTTACCTGCACGATGACAGGATTTATAATATACACTGCCATAGGGATATGGTTCCGTGGACCCAACTGGGAATTTTACTGGTCGTCCTCACAATGGCCGGTTTTCTAAGGATATGAATGAAGCAAAATACATACGGAGATTCAGGTGGATTGGCTTCATATCAGGATCCATCCTTGTGATCCTGATGATTACTGCCTGGATCAGGGAAGGATTTTTACCTGATTGGAAAAAGGTACAGTCGGATTACTACAGCATGATCCCTGAAGAATTGGTTGATGGATCTGGACAGGCTGAATCATTCATCAGGATACACCAGGTTAGCCCTCCTGGTATAAATCGGACTGACCGTTGCATGACCTGTCACCTTGGGATGGAAAATCCAGCCATGGCAGAAGCCCCGCAACCACATACCTTGCATCCTGGTGAGTTTCTTTTACAACACCCTGTCGAGAAATTTGGATGTACTATCTGTCATGGGGGTCAGGGAAGGGCCCTGGACAGGATCAATGCTTTCGGGGAGGAAGCGTTTACCCACTGGGATCTTCCATTGTTGCATCCACCATATATTGAATCCTCCTGTGGAAAATGTCACCTGGGTATCTTTTCGGATCAATCTGTCCTGGCAGGTACCGAAACATTCATTCACGGGAAGGTGATTTTTCAAAGAGAAGGCTGTCTGGGTTGCCACCAGGCAAGAGGTGTAGGGGGAATTGTTGGCCCTGACCTGACAGAGCAGGGTGAAAAGACAAAACACGAGTACAGTTTTAAGAATATCAAGGGCGAACAATCCATTTCCAACTGGTTGAAGGAGCATTTCCATGATCCGGAAATGGTTTCCCCGGGATCAGATATGTTGCAGATCAATCTGCCGGAGGAAGAACTTGAAGCACTGGTAACCTTTACCATGGGATTGGCGAAACCGGATATCTCGTATGAATATATAGGGGTGGAAGCACTGCAGGAATTCCGTGGCGTCCGAGATTCTTTAGATGCGGGACAGATCTACTCCATGACCTGTTCTGCCTGCCATGGGAAATCCGGGGAAGGGAAAGACTACGAGGTTTACAATACAGGCGTTCCATCTCTGGGGAACTATGATTTTACAAGGGTGGCTTCCGGTGAGATGATTATGTTCACCCTTCTTCATGGAAGGGGATCACGACAGATGGCCTCCTGGCTTCCCATGCACTCGGGACTGAAAATAACGGAGCTGGATTCACTGGTTACAAGCCTGGAAAACCAATTTGCAATACCCTACCGCTTTGAAGAATTAAACCCTGCAACTGGTACTGTACAGAATGGCAGAAAGATCTACCAGGAAGATTGCCAGATCTGCCATGGTGTGGATGGAAAAGGGGATGTCGGCCTGCCGCTGAACAACCAGGATTTTCTCTCCGTCGCATCCGACCGGTTTTTGTTTAACACCCTTGTTGCAGGAAGGAATACCGGGGGTATGCCAGCCTGGACCCATTACAGCCCGCAGCAAATGGCAGGCCTGATAAGGTATATCCGTACCTGGGGTGCCGGTCCCCGGGATGATGATCCCATTGAGTTGCCCGAGGGAGATCCTGTAGAGGGCGATCTGCAATACCACTTTCTGTGTTCCCGGTGCCATGGTGAATTTGGAGAAGGTAATACCGGACCGGCAATCCTCACAAAGGATTTTCAGGACCTGGCAGGGGAGAAGTACCTTTATGAGACAATTTCTTCCGGGCGGTCCCATACAGCTATGTTCGGATGGTCGACAGATGTTCAGGGAGCCGGGAAATTAGACAGGCAGGGCGTTAGCGATATCATTTCTTATATGCGTGAGAACGCCGGATCAGCGCGGGATTATATCTACCAGGGAAGCAATCCGGGTGATGCCGGGGCTGGCAGGTATCTGTTTGCCGGCAACTGTGCAGAATGCCATGGGAAAGATGGCGAGGGAATCAAAGCTCCGGCCCTGAATAACCAGGAATTTTTAAGTGCAGTAAGCAACGGGTATATCATGGCTACCATCAGCATTGGCAGGGAAGGTACAAAGATGCCTTCTTGGGGGCACGGATCATCTGGATATCAGGCATTAACATCTACCCAACGAAAAGATCTTGTAGCCTGGATCCGTTCCTGGCAAAGGTACAGGATCAAAAAATAAAGTAAAAATGAAGTAGATTTTAAGATTCTCGAAAGGAATCTCATGACGGTATCCTATATCGCCCAGGTACTTAAAACGGGATGTGAAATATTGATTATGTTGCCAGAACAGCCAGAGCTGGTTGGTGCTTGCGGTTTCCTCCTGCGCCATCATTGTTGCCGGCTGAAAAAATAAAAGCAGGGTAGTCAGTACCATCAATACCCACTTTCTGAATTCTCTTTTCATAAAACTCCGCCTTTACAGCAAATATAGCAGAATTTCGAATTTACGCACTGATGAAGCAACCCCCGTGTATTATCCTGCATCTTTTCTGAAAAGAACATGTACCGCAGCTGATCAGTGCCTCATACCTTGGGATTGATAATGTCTGGAAAATATTGTAAATTATTAACAAATACCATATTATGAAAAGCCTCTATACCCTCGTTTTTGCACTCTTAACAACTGCCCCCATCTTTGCCAATGGAGTGGTCATCCCAGATTCAGCCGGGATAAAGTACCTTCCCCTGATATCCAGCACTGTTGAAGTGTCAGTAGATGGACAGGTTGCCATAACAAAAGCCACCCAGGTTTATTTAAACACTACTGCCGATAGTCTGAAGATCCAGTATGCCTTTCCCATGCCACTGGAAGCCTCGGCCCTTTCTTTGTTCTACAAGACCAATAGCCAGTGGTATGAAGCGAAGTTCTCAGCCACCGAACAGGACAGCATCTCAGGAGGCGGGGAAACAACTGTTGACTTTGAATTACTTACATACCTCGGCGATAATCCCTTGATTTACAGTATGGATCAGCCAATCTACGCGGATTCTACGCTTACAGTCGAACTGGTCTATGTTGAATTGCTGGAATACAAACTCGGCAAGGTAAACTACCATTATCCAAATGACTATGATATCATTGCCGACAGCATAGACAGGTTAATTGACCATCAAAAGATGCATTTCAGCCTCTTGTCTGACCGTACCATCACAGATATTAAACTGCTGAGCCATACCGCAGATTCTATTACCAATACTGGGACGGAAGCAAATATATATTATTCCATTGCCGCGCAGAAGGCAAACCAGGATTACTCCATCCAGTATATGCTCAGCCAGGAGGAACTGGGATTGTACAGTTACAGCACCTTCCTCCCTGATTCGATGATCCCTGATACCTTCGGAAACGGATTCTTCCTATTTGTAGCTGAACCCGATCCCTCTGAAAACCAGAAGGTCATAGATAAGGTATTTACCCTGATCATTGACCGTTCAGGAAGCATGTCAGGTGATAAGATCGTCCAGGCCCGGAATGCTGCAAAGTTCATTACCCAGAACCTGAACCTGGGAGATAAATTCAACATAATTGATTTCTCCAGTGATATTACAAGCTTCAGGGGGGAGCATGTTGATTTTACAGCCGCTAATGAATCAGCAGCGCTGGATTATATCGATATGCTGATGGCCACAGGATCAACCAATATTTCAGGTGCATTCGGTGAGGCCATCCCCCAGTTCTCGGCGGCATCATCCAATACCGCTAACATCATTATATTTTTTACGGACGGGCAACAAACTGCCGGAATAACTGATACCGATCTGCTTATTGAATATGTTGATGACCTGGTGGTTCAGAATGAGGCGAAGATCAGCATTTTTACTTTCGGTATTGGATCTTCGACAAATGAAAGACTACTTACCACTCTGGCTGCCAATAATAATGGCCTTGCTGATTTCCTTGGGAATGAAGAACTGGAAGAAAAAATTACAGAATTTTACCTTTTGATCCGGAATCCTGTTCTGATCAACACTTCCATTGAGACTGAACCCAATCTCCTGGTGGAGATCTATCCGTCCAGGCTTCCGAATCTTTACAAGGGACAGCAAATGATTCTGGCCGGGAGATATGATGAGACAGTACTATTTCAACTGACCCTTAACGGGGAAGCTTTCGGTGATCCGGTTAGTTACGCTTATGAACCGGTATTATCTGACAGTATAATCAACCAGTATGCATTTATCCCAAAGATCTGGGCAAAGCAAAAAATTGCAGATCTACTGACCGAATACTATCAGTTAAATCCCAGTACAAGCCAGGCAGATTCCATAAAATCAGTAGTCATTGATATCAGCCTCGACTATCGGGTGATCAGTCCATTCACCAGTTTTAAGGGGAGTTTCAAGACCGAAGGAGGTAGTGATAACAGCTATACCGGAGGTTATGCAACCAAAGTTGAAATACTCGAATTCGATGAAATCCCGGATGCCGGTAACAAGATACTTTTGACATGCCAGAATTTTCCCAACCCGTTCAACCATTCTACTACCATTGCCTTTGAAGTCGCAGGTGGGATTCACGGTTATGCCACAATTTCTATATATGATGCCCTGGGCAGGTTGGTGGCAGAGTATATAATTGCCGTAGAGGGAGACGATGAATGCAAGCTAATTTGGAACCCGGCTGAGAGCCATCCTGATCTTGCTGCTGGGTTGTTTGGCTATACCATCCACCTGAATGGAGAAACGCTGAAGGGAATGATGATATACCTGAAATAAATAAGCCTGTTTGGTTCAATACGTAAAATATGAAGAATGTTAAAAGGGTGTTAAACCTATGAAGTTTCAACCATAATTGGTTAAATTTATAAGCAGTAGTAAAAGCGTTATTAATTGAGAATAGGCCTGCATTCCTAATCTCAAACTCATTAAGGCTTGAAACCTGAGACTATAAAGTGCAGGTGACGTAGGCTTTGTGAATGCCACTACGGGACCTGGTACCACACCACTGGTACCAGGTTTTTTTGCCATATCCTGATACAAAATATCTTTCGATATTGATCTAAGCACTTAAATATTGTGTCATTTCTTGTATATTGAGGTTATAAATAAACCTTATGTCAATGAAATCCAACTTATCTCGCCGACAATTTTTTCGCAAATCCACAGCCGCAACAGCAGCTGTCGGTTTTGGTGGTTTTCTTACTGTCAAAGATCTTGAGGCCATTCCGAATAATGTGAACACTTATTCCCAACCATCGGAATTGAAGATCACGGATATGCGCACCGTTACTGTACATAGGCGCCACATCATCCGGATTGACACCAACCAGGGGATATCAGGCTATGGTGAAGTTCGGGATGGTGGTAGCAAAACCTATGCCCTGATGCTAAAGAGCCGCATCATTGGGATGAATCCATGTAATGTGGATCAGATTTTCCGTGAGATCAAACAGTTCGGTCATCATGCCCGCCAGGCTGGTGGTGTATGTGCTGTAGAAATGGCATGCTGGGATCTTGCCGGAAAAGCATGGGGCGTTCCCTGTTGGCAAATGCTGGGAGGTAAGTTCAGGGATAAAATTCGCGTTTACTCTGATACTCCTTTTTCAAGTGAACCCGGTGAACAGGGACGCAGGCTAAAGGAACGGGTTGAAAGGGGATTTACATATTTAAAGATGGACCTGCCCATTACGCTTTTGAAAGATATTGAAGGTACGCTAACCTGGCCCAAGGGAGAACTTGACCCCTTCAGACAATGGGGAGGAAATTATGTGTCCAGCGAACTGGAGCATCCATTTACTGGTATACGCATTACTGAAAAAGGATTGGATGTATTCGAGGAATATGTAAAAGGTGTTCGTGATAGTGTGGGCTGGGAAATCCCACTTGCCACGGATCATTACGGCCATTTTGGGATCGAAGACGGTATAAAACTTGCACAGAGAGTTGACAAATACAATCTTGCCTGGCTAGAAGACATGGTGCCCTGGTTTTACACAGATCAATATGTTCGACTGAAGAATTCATGTACAACTCCAATTTTAACAGGTGAAGACATATACCTCAAAGAGGAGTTTGTGAAGCTTTTTGAAGCCCAGGCTATTTCAATCTGCCACCCGGATCTTGCCACCAGCGGGGGACTCCTGGAAACAAAGAAGATTGGTGATCTGGCAATGGAACATGGCATTTCCATGGCCATGCATATGGCAGGGAATGCAGTAACCCTTTTTGCCAATATACATTGTGCCGCAGCTACAGAGAACTTCCTTGTCCTGGAACATCATAATGTAGATGATGAATGGTACGATACAATTGTAGATGGAGTTCCCAAACCTCTTGTGATGAAAGATGGACATATCCCTGTACCCAATGGTCCAGGACTGGGTATTGAGTTAAACGAGGAGACTGTCAAGGAAAATATTTCAGATGGAGGATATTTTGAACCTACTCCCGAATGGGATGACGAACGTTCTTCAGATCGATTATGGAGCTTCATGTAAATAAATTACCACCATAGAAGCCACGAAAAGTCCAAATTAGTGAGATTGGTAAATGGCCTGGTCCTGTCGGGCAAGTATCCACCCGATGGATATTAGCAGGATACCGACAGAGAAATAAAGGACATGCAGCGGTCCGTAGAAATCCCTGATCATAATGATTTGAATGATTAGCCATCCTATAAGTATGAACCCCTGGAATATTACCAGCCAGGAATAATTCATAAACTTTAGCACTACCATAACCGCAAAAAGAAGACTGAATATTCCATTTGTTATAAAGAGGATGACACCCGGACCCCGGAAATTCTCAAAAGGTGAATGTTCAAGGAAACGCAAAGGCATTTCCATGGTTTCACCGCTGGGATCTGACATTAGGCTCCAACCGCCAAATAAAGCAGAAATGGCATTAAAGAGAAGAAGGATGATGGCAATAATTTTGAAAATATGATGCATGATTCCCTATTGAAAGCATTATAAAAGTATAGCTTTTGTACGTAGAACAAGGCATCCGGGACATTAAAACAATGCTAATTCTGATGAACGGCTCGTACCCTTTGATGAAGGGGATTTAATCTGCTGTCAGTGGTTATTTATATGCAGGGCATGGATTATTAAAAGGGCAGAAGTGATAGCCTACCATGAATTCATGCGATCCGTAACCATATTTCTGCATGGAGGTCAATCCAAGGTCATATCCATAGGCAAATGAAAAGTTCTTGTAAAACAGGCCTGCATATATCAACAAAGAATTGGGATGTCCGGGAACTTCATCCCATATATGCCTGTAAGAAAGCATGGCCCAATATGATTCCCGGAAGACAACCTTGGCGTTGAGGTCTGACTGGATCTGTTCTGAAAGGTATTTGATGGTCAGTCCCGGTTGAAGGACCAACTCCCTGGATACAGCATGGTTATATCCACCGTAGGCAAAATATCCACGCTCACCCCGGTGAGGGCTCAGGAATGAATTGGAAGCCAGCAACTGGACACCTGATAATCCCACAAAAAACCGCTCACCATACAGGTAAACACCACTGGAAACATCCGGGCTGATTTCCTTTTCAATACCGTGGTGGATGATGGGGTCATTGATCCTGCTGAAATCCGACTCATCATAGGTTGATTGGTATACTGTTGCCATCAGTCCGAATCCCAGTCTGAGTGAGCCTTCACGGTTCAATGATATGTGAAAGGCGTAACCAAAGTTGGCCGCCAGCTGTTTATATGCACCGTTGGCATCATTGACAACCTGTAATCCCAGGCCGTGGGACCGGGAGTTGTTTGAGGAGAAGGATGATTCAGCGCTCAGTACCTGCGTTTTTGGAGCACCCTTGAATGCACCTATCCACTGATGCCTGTCGATCAGCATGATTTCTGTGCAGCCCTTGGATCCGATAATGGCTGGATTGATCAACGATGGCTGGTGAAGATACAGCTGGTATGCCGGCAGTTCCTGGCATTCAATCCGGGGGAAGCTGAAGATTAAACATAAGAATGCCAATACCAATATCCTGGAGGTACCTGAATTGGCCATGTGAGATGGGTATCGCACTTTTCCCTGTGATTTTCTTATCT
>CAZXOJ010000051.1:0-11917 GCA_964642325.1 uncultured Bacteroides sp.
GCCTGTCTCCATAACGCAACAGTACATTCTCCTCAAGGATTTCAGAAAAATGAATTATGGCGGGGTGATTTCTCACATTTTCGAACGGATGATCAGCCGGATCAAAGGTTTTGCCTTCCACCAGGCTGATCTTTAATTCCGGATCGAAAGAATTATAGAGGGATTTAATAATGCTGTCAAAACCGTTAAATACCGAAAGTACCGTAATCATGGCCATGGTACCTATGGCCACACCTGCGACAGAGATGGCAGAAATGATATTGATGGCATTTTGTGATTTCTTGGCCAGTAAATACCTTCTTGCTATGTACAGTGGCAGGTTCATATTATTTTACTGCTTTTACGATCAGGCCTGCCCCGGTTCTATGCTTCAACCTTACATCCATGATATTCAGAAGCATACTAAAGGGGAAGGTCAGCAGGTAATAAAACGGTATCAAGATATAGAATAATCTGCTGGCGTTCAACATAATGATGGGATACTTCATCGATAACCTCCAGGATATCATTCCTGGCCATCCATAGGAGTACCTGGCACGGACCTCGGAGAAGCCCGCCGTTTTCAGCTTTTTTTCAATATCCGCGATATTGTAGCCGTCCCGGACATGCTCTTCAATGAAGGAATCTTCATGGTCATCGTGTACATCGGATCCGCCCTTGTCAGAGGGAGTTGAAATCAGCAGAATGCCTCCATCTTTCATGGAAAACGAATAATTCCTGAACACCTCAACATCCTCAAGAATATGTTCCATCACATCCACACAAAGCACCAAATTGTATTTCCTCTCTTCCCTGAACTTAGTAAGGTCTGCCAGTTCAAAATGGACCCTGTTTTGTTCCCCAATCCTGGTAAAGAATTCATTACAATCCTGGATCTGATCTTCTTTTACATCCACTCCTTTTATTTGCCACTTCCGGAAAAGACGGGACATATAAAACGTGTACTGCCCGAATCCTGATCCTGCATCGAGAATTTCTCCTACTTCTCCAACCTGTTTGTGCGCCCGCCTAAGTTCCTGCTTAATATGCCATGCCCTCAGCAGCAACAGTTCGAGTAAATGATAAAAGAGTTTGCGGAGAAAAGGGGTGCGGTTAAAAAATTTGCCAAGACCCTTTTTGATGGGATCGTACTTCATTTTTTCAGTAATCTGTCAATATTCTCAATATAATCAAGTGAATCATCTAAAAAGAACTGTAGCTCAGGCACTACCCTGAGCTGGTGCCTGATCCGCATACCTAGTTCATGCCGTATATGCTGGGTATGATGTCCCATTATTTTATCGAAGATTGCTTTCTCAGCTGCAGGGAAAATGCTCAGGAAAACCATGGCCTGTCCAAGATCCGGGGTAATCCTTACCTCTGTGACAGTGATCATCTTTCCTGTGAAAATACTGTTCCCCTCACGCTGGAAAACTTGGCCAAGCTCCTTCTGCAGTAGCCGGGATACTTTATACTGTCTTGTACTCGTCATACGCTGGATTATTTCTGGATCACTTTGGGTACTTTAAAAAAGCACCCACTTTTTTCAGGGGCATTCAGCAATGCCTCTTCGGTACTTAAGGTTGGGATCATCCTGTCCTCCCGCAAAACATCCGTTTTATCAGAAAGATACACCAGGGGTTCTACATTTTCTGTATCCAATTCCCTAAGCTTCTCAACAAAGGTTAGTATCTGTTCAAGATCCTGGCGGATTTTTTCTTTTTCCTCTTCACCGAATTCAAGGTAGGCAAGCCTGGAGATTTTATCTATAATCTGGTCATCAATCTTCATACCATCTCATTTTCAGGGCTAAAAATACAAAATTCCTGCACAAAAAAATCAGGATGTTTGCCGATCATATCATTTGTGGAGATTAAATAATACATTTTGAGTCCTGGATTGAACATTTTGGCATGAGATTTGTACTATATTATTTGACAGTTCATCCAACATATACCTGAAGATCATTATCGGGGCACCGGGTTCAACACCCGGTTTTTTTTTGCCTGAAAGTCAAAGATCCCTTCACATTACTGGGAACATTTTCAGTAATTGTTACTTCTTCTAGAAAGGCTTGAAACCGATGATTTCCCGGACTTCTCTCAGGGTTTTTGAGGCACTGGCCCTGGCTTTTTCCTGCCCCATACTTGCTGTCTTCCGAATATAGGCATCATCGGCGAGAATTTCATGGATCTTTTCGCGCAGAGGATCAGTTACTTTAATGATGTCTTCTGCCAGTTGTTTTTTCATGTCCCCGTAACGGATTTTACAAGTATTGTATGCTGACTTAAAATGATCAATCGTGTCAGGTGTGGATACAATCTCCATTAAGGAGAATATGTTTTTAATGGGTACTGACATTTCCTGGTTTTCTGTCGTGGGACCAGCATCCGTGACGGCGCGCATAACCTTTTTGCGTATCACCTCAGGTTCATCTGCCAGGTAAAGCCCATTTCCGGCAGTCTTTCCCATTTTACCAGTACCATCAAGTCCGGGTACCTTCAAAAGCTCCTTCCCGAAATTAAACGGTTGGGGCAGGGGAAAATAATCCACCCCATACATGTTGTTAAAACGCTTTGCAAATTTACGGGTCATTTCCAGGTTCTGCTCCTGGTCCTTGCCAACTGGAACCTTATGGGATCTGTGTATAAGGATATCTGCCGCCATTAAAACCGGATAGGTGAGCAAGCCTGCATTTACATTGTCAGGTTGTGTACGTATCTTATCCTTGAATGTGGTAGTCCGTTCAAGTTCACCCACATAAGCATTCATATTCAGCAACAGATACAGTTCAGAGACTTCAGGAACATCACTCTGCACATAAAGCGTCGAATCCTCTGGATCTATCCCGCATGCAAGATATTCTGCAAGGACAGTCTTTACATTGCTGTGCAGGTCCTCCGGTGTAGGATAGGTAGTAAGTGAATGCAGGTCAGCCACAAAGAAATAACAATGGTAATCCTGTTGCATTTTCACAAAATTGGTGACTGCACCATAATAATTCCCCAGGTGAAGATTTCCGGTCGACCTGATGCCGCTTAAAACTGTTTCCATTTATAGAAAAGGATAATTATAAAACCAGCTTACAAAGCTAAATAAAATGTGCTTCCAACCATGAATCGCCGTTAAAAAAGTAACCATGGATAGATCATCCATGATGTACTGCATAAACAGTACATGGCAGGTAAATTGACGATTTTATCTCCGAAAGCCCCGGGATATTGGAGTGCACTGCAACCTATTTACAGGATTAATTGTCTTACGAACAGTGAATTATAGCAATTCCTTTATTGTTAATAAAAAAGACAATCAGTTTCAGCATAAATAAATATCTTTTATGACTGATTGTAAACAGGTTATTTTCAGTTTATTATAACCAAAAGTACCATTCAGGGTAGATGATATATCGTAAACAAATAATTACTCTACTAGGAATCATATTTCTCAGCCTGGCAATCAATACCGCCAAGGCTACTCCTTTTGCTATCAATGTTAGTAAAACTGATATATCCTGCTTTGGAGCCGATGACGGTACAGCAGTTGTGGACATGATCACCGGAGGAACTGCTCCTTTTACCTTCGAATGGCGGACAGGTGGTTTTATTCCGATCCCAGGTGAAACCGACAGTACCATAACCGGATTGGGACCCGGAAATTACTGGGCTGTAGTGTATGACAATGATGGTCACTCTCAACCCTGGGCATTTTCTATTTTCGAGCCTTTTGATATCCAGATTTTCTTAATTGACAAATCAGATGTAGAGTGTAATGGTGAGAGCACCGGTTCAATCGATATCCTTGCAGGAGGTGGGACTCAACCCCTGCAATTTTCCATAAATGATGGATTCGATTATCAGGCCAGTCCCGTATTCAGCAACCAGTTGGCTGGTGATTATTATATCAGGATACTGGATAACAACGGATGTGAAGAAATATATGCAGGTAATCCCGTAACCATCAATGAACCGAGTCCGGTGTCCATAACGGGGGAATCCTCCACAGCTATCAATTGTAACGGGGTTGATGACGGGACCATAAGCATCCTGGCTTCCGGTGGGACAGGAACGCTTACCTATACATTAAATCCTGGGCTTGTATCCAATACGACAGGCAATTTTACGGGAATAGGCCCGGGAACATACACTGTCACTGTTACAGATGATAACGGATGTTCCGATATCAGTGGTTCTTTCGACTTCTCCTATCCGCCTCTGCTGGTGATAGACGGCGAAGCATCTACCCCCATCAATTGTTTCGGAATAGACGATGGTACCCTTACCATAACTGCCAGCGGGGGAACAGGATTACTTACCTACACCATCATGCCGGGTGGGGGCAGCAACAATGACGGGAATTTCACCGGGATAGGTCCGGGCAGCTATACCATTACCATCACTGATGAGAATGGATGTACCGTGACCAGCAATATATTCAACTTTGCATATCCTCTGGAAATTGTAATCGATATTGAAGAATTCACCCTACTTACCTGTGACGGGATTGATGATGCCACCATTACCGTGTCGGCCAGTGGAGGTACCGGAACGTTGACCTATGAGCTCAACCCGGGAGCCATCAGTAATACTACCGGAGTGTTTACAGGACTGGGACCGGGTACCTACACTGTAGAAGTCACCGATGATAATGCATGTGGCCCTTTCATCAGTTCACCATTTATCCTGGCCTATCCTGCTGGCATTGTAATAGACAGTGAATCCACCGTACCCCTGAGATGTTTTGGTATTGATGATGCTTCTATTTCAGTTTCGGCCAGCGGGGGGACAGGTACACTGACCTATACACTTAATCCGGGTGCCCTGTCCAACACCACAGGCGATTTTACAGATCTGGGACCTGGCAACTATACAGTGAGTGTGACCGATGATAATGGATGTTTTGTGGAAAGTAGTGTGTTCAACCTGTTTTATCCGCCACAGCTAGTGATCGACAGTGAATCATCCACCGGAATAAACTGTGACGGGATCGATGACGGTACCATTACAATAGCGGCCAGCGGGGGGACAGGTACGCTGACCTATACCCTGAATCCAGGTGCACAATCAAATACGACAGGGACCTTCACAGGGATTGGTCCGGGTACATTTACAGTAACCATTACCGATGACAATGGTTGCAGTACTGACAGCAATCCTTTCAATTTCATTTATCCGCCAGCCATCATCATAGACAGTGAAACTTCAACGGGTATCAGCTGTAATGCGGCAGATGATGCGACCATTACCATTGTGGCCAGCGGGGGAACTGGTACCCTGACATACACCCTGAATCCGGGAGCCATCGCCAGTAATACAACCGGCATTTTCATCGGCTTGTTGCCCGGTACCTACTCTGTGGCTGTGAGCGATTTCAATGGATGTGGTCCCATTAACAGCAGTGATTTCACCTTTATCGAACCGGCTCCCCTGAACGTAACGGTAGATCCAACTTCGAATACCTCCCTGGCTTGTTTCGGTGATAATAATGGAAGCCTGGATATTTCGGTTACCGGCGGAACGATGCCATACAGTTTTAACTGGACAGGTCCCGGTGGATTTTCGGACACCATCCAGAATATCAGTGGACTGGAAGCTGGGCCATACAACCTGGTACTTACAGATGCAAATAACTGTGTTGCCAGTTATCTACCCCTTGAGAACATCACATCCCCCCCGGAAATACAGATTTCCCTGGCCGCTACGGCCCTTACCTGTTTTGGGGATAATGATGGTACTATCACGGTTTTTGCCTCAGGAGGGGTGCCTCCACTTGAATTTTCCAGGAACGGCCTTATCTGGCAGGCATCAAACCTATTCAACGGACTCAGTCCTGCTACCTATACCATATATGTAAGGGATGCAAATGTTCCCACAGCCTGTGTCCTCAGCGATACCATCACCGTTTCACAACCCGCACAGGTACGGATCATCACTGAAATTGCAGATAATACCAACCAGAATTGTTACGGTGACGCCAATGGTATTATTACGCTGGATGCCATTGGTGGAACAGGCTCATTGCAGTACTCTATTGACAGTGCAAAAACTTTTTTTACCACCAAAGTATTTGCAAACCTGCCAGGTGGAAATTACTATCCTTTTGCGATTGATGAAAACGGATGTATGGATCAGGGAGGGGTTCAAGTGATTGATGATCCTCTTCCGCTGTTCATCTTCGACTATGATCAGGATAATATCCTTACCTGTTTTGATGCAGCTGAGGGACAGGTACTCTTAGAAGCTCATGGTGGGACTGCCCCTATATCCTATATTATGGATGACGCTGATACAAACCAGACAGGCATCTTCACCGGTCTGATGCAGGGAAACCATGATATCCAGATCCTGGATGCAAGGGGTTGCCGTATGGATACTGCAATATTCATCAGCAGTCCACCCGAAATCATTATCGGAGCACCGGACATCACCCATGTCACGACCTGTTGGGGAGATCCAACCGGGGCCTTCACAATGCATGTATCTGGAGGAACCGGGGTGATAGAGTTCTCTCTTGAAAGCGGGCCTTTCCAGACCGACAGCACATTTACCAACCTCCCGGGAGGGGACTACAATGTGGTCATCAGGGATGCACTGGGTTGTCTGGTCCCAACCATTGTCACCATCAATTCCCCCGCCAGTATTGCGACTGATACTATTATTATCTCACCGGTAACCTGTTATGGGGATACAGATGGATCCATCGAGATAATCGGTTCAGGAGGTACAGCACCCTATAATTATACCCTTAACCCGGGAGCCGTAAGCAATACCACCGGGATATTTCCAAACCTTATTCCTGGTACTTATACTGTGACCATTGATGACGCACAGGCATGTCCGTCATATACCACACCCGGACTTGAAGTAGTGGAGCCTGCTCCATTCCTGGTTGATTCAGTGGTACCTACTGACATTACCTGCGGGGGACTGAGTGATGGGATGGTGGAGATTTTTGCTTCAGGTGGACTCCCACCATTCAGCTATTCAGCCGATGATGGTTTCTCATGGGATACTTCTTCCGTCATAAGAGGACTTGGACCGGGTAACCATGTTACGGTTGTCAGGGCTGTCAGCGGATGCATGGCCTGGGGTGATACGGTGGCAATGGTTGATCCGCCTGTCCTCAGTCTGGATTCTTACACGGCTACAGACATTACTACCTGTGCGGGCGACAGTGCGGGAACCATCTCTGTCTCGGCATCGGGTGGCACAGGCAGCCTGGAATATTCTCTGGATAGCGTAAACTGGCAGCCCAATGGTAATTTTGTGAACCTGCCAGCCGGAACCCATATCACATTGGTCAGAGATTCCAAGGCATGTGTGCTGGCCTTCCCGCCATTGACCATAGATGAGCCGCCAGCCATCATTGCCAACATAACAACCGAAACATCCTTGAATGGACAGCCGGGCTCCATTACCATTTCTGCCTCCGGCGGTACCGGAAGCCTGGAATACTCCATATATGGACTGGATGGTGACTTTGGCACAGATACCGTATTCTCAGTGTGGCCGGAATTTTATGATGTTGTGGTGCGTGACCAGAATACCTGTACTTATAAAGATACAGTGGAAGTGACCGCCACTCCCCCACTGGAAGTTGATGTTGCCTTTACCATCATCGACTGCCATAATGAAAATGACGCAACTATTACACTGACGCACCTCAATGGAACTGGAACAGTGCTGTATTCAATAGATGATGGTGTGACATTCCAGGCTACGGGAAGTTATACTAACCTGCCCGGGAACATCTACCTGGTCCATGTAAAAGATGATGACCGCAGGATTTTCCGATATACCATTGAGATCATTAATCCTGATGTCCTTGTCGCCACCGATACAATCACTCTGGCAACCTGCAGCCACTTTACCTACGATGGTGCCATTGACCTGGACGTAACGGGGGGCAGGCCGCCATATTCTTACCTCTGGTCAAATGATTCAACCAGCAAAGATCTGGGCGGGCTTGAAGAGGGGATTTTCTCGGTTACAATTACAGATACGAGTAACTGCCCGTTCATGGATACCTATACAGTTCCTGCCAAAACTCACCTGGTTGCCGATGCAGGCAATGATACCACAGTTTGCCAGGGAGCAGAGGTGAACCTGAATGGATCAGGTGGTGCCTTATTCTTATGGTGGCCGGAAGATGGATTGAGTAGCCCGGCCATACCTAATCCGGTAGCCACCGTCAATGATACGGTAACTTATGTCCTTACCACCACAAAACCTGGCGGATGTATCAGCAAGGATACCATTACCCTTGCTGTCCATACGGATCTTGGAATTGACGCTGGTCAGGATACGACGGTAGCAGAAGGCCAGGCGCTGACCCTGTATGCCTCGGGCGGACCTTTTGTCAGCTATCAGTGGCTGCCTGAAACAGGACTGGATAACCCGACTAGCCAGTCGCCTTCACTGGTGGCGAGGGAGGATATTACATATTATGTTATTGGCTCTTCGGCAGAAGGTTGCCAGGAATCAGATTCCATCAACATTACCATTGCCGGGGGATTGGTCATCTATAGTGGCTTTACACCAAATGATGATGGCATCAATGATCTATGGGATATTGATTTTGTGGATTATTATCCAAATATAGTCGTCATGGTTTATGACCGCTGGGGACGGCAGGTATTCTATTCTAAAGGCTACAGCAGTGAAAAACGCTGGGATGGAAGGTTTAACGATGAGAAATTGCCAATTGGGACCTATTATTATGTAGTTGATCTAAAAGACGGCAGTGAACCCTACAAGGGTCCTGTTACAATTGTAAGGTGATATGAAACGATATACGGGTATATTAATCTTTCTGCTAGCCTGCCTGGTATTGCCGGTAAAGGGCCAGCAGACCCCCCTGTACACCCAGTACATGTTTAATCAACTCCTGTATAATCCCGCTATCGCAGGTGTTGACCCTTACTACCAGATCCGTTCCAACCACCGTTTCCAGTGGGCAGGCATGACAGATGCCCCCCTGACAAATGCCCTTGCATTTCATGGTCCCCATCCCACTCTCCCTATGGGCTACGGGGGATATATATACCATGATGTTACCGGTCCCACAAGCCAGACATCCATCACCGGGACCTATGCATATAATATAAGGGTGGCAGAAAATACCAGGTTGTCATTGGGTTTATCTGTCGGGGTCATGCAATACCGGGTTGACGGTACCCAGATAACGATAAAAGATCCAACAGACCAGGCACTCCAGCAAGCTGTCTATACAAGCTGGGTGCCAGATGCCAACCTGGGCCTCTACCTGTACCATGAGGATTTCTATATTGGATTCTCAACTGCCCATATGATCAGTACTCAGCTGAAATTGTATGAACCGGGGATTGGAATTAACAAACTGAAGACCCACTTCTTTCTGACTGGTGGATACATCTGGGAGATCAACCAGGATTTCAAACTGGAACCATCCTTCATGTTGAAGGGGTCCCTGCCCAATGCCGTGCAGTTTGACATCAATGCCCGGGTTATCTGGCAGGATATGGTCTGGGGCGGAATTTCCTATCGTACAAGTGATGCAGTTTCCATCCTTATTGGATATTCTTATGAAGAAAAGATCTATTTCGGATATTCATACGATATTACTCTTTCCGATCTGAGAAATTACAACACCGGAACTCATGAGATCATGATCGGATTCCGTTTTAATGACGTCAAATAATCCCGGGAGTTCCAGTCCTGATTGATATACGCTTCCAAATAAACATTAAATTTGTACGTTTATTGATAAAACCCCTGGTATGAATCGGTTTACCATCCTTATATTATTGCTGCCTTTGTTTTTAATAGGATCATGCCAGCATGACAGGCCACAAAAGGACCTGCTGAAGAAGGATGAATTGATTCCCCTTCTTATCGACCTCCATATGGTATATGCTATACAGTCCTCCGTGAATTTCAGGAATATATCCCAGGATGTTGATTCTGTGGATGTTTATACATATATCTTTGAAAAACACGGGGTTTCAAAAGTTGCATTTGATTCCTCTATTGCCTGGTATTCCCGCCATCCTACGCTATTCACAGAAATATACGATGAAGTGGTAATGGATCTCACACAAAAGCAGGATTCACTTGAAGTACGTGAGATGGAGTAGACAGGATATCCATGAAAAAAATTGCTGCTAATTACATTATGCCTGTTTCTTCTCCTCCCCTGAGAAACGGGGTTGTGGTAGTTGATGACGATGGCAGTATACTTGAAGTAATTGATACCGGTGGAAAGCTCAGGGAAAGCAGTAAGCTCGAATTTTACAAGGGCATTATCACCCCCGGATTTGTCCTTCCATGGTACAGGGTCGCAGGCCTGGCAAATACCTCTACAGAATCAACATTCAGGGATTTTGACCTCTTGCTTTCCCAACAGGGCATAAAAGGGATAGGTTTAGTTGAAAAAAAGGCTGGTCATTTTGCAAAAAAAAAGGAGAGTCCGCTTACCTACCATACCATCCTGGAGCTATGCCCCGGATCAGACCAGGAGGAATTTGAGGTTTACCAGCAGGGGATTAATATTATTTCAAAGGCCTGGAATGAATTTAACCAGGCTTGCTCTGTCAGTTGCTGCACATCATCCCTGATGGAAACGGATATGGCCGAATATATCCTCCAATTTGCAGCCAGGCATCAACTGGTAATCCCACTTGAAAATTCTGAAATGTGGCCATTGCCCGAACAGTTAGTCCGGTTAAAAAAGCAAATGGAAAGGATGTCGGAAGAACCTCCAGAGGGCATAAGACTGAACGCTCACCTGCTTCTGATTCATGACCATTCGGACCTGCATGCAACTGCCTGTCAGGACATGGAGGAAGTAATGACTACTTTCCATATCAAAAAACCTAAACAAGATCTTAATATATTGGAAGCTATGCTGGCCTTGCAGGAATTATCTCCTGGAGGCTCCCTTTTGGATGTTTTACCAGCTTATACGCTAAAAGCAGCCGAAGCATTATTTGAGAATAATAATTTGGGGAGCATTGAACCGGGAAAAAAGCCTGGGTTAAACCTGCTTTCAGATATGGAACCTGGGACTTTCAAACTAACCAGGAAAAGTAGCCTCAAGGTTCTTATCTAGGACTGGGAAAGGAACTGGAATGGTTCCGTCAATGGAGATTAGAGTCCTTTCTCCCGGAAATAGTCAACGGCCTCTTTGTCGTACTTCAGGATATGGTTCTCAAACCATTCCTCCAGGTAGACAAGCATTGTGCGGCAGGTTTCTCCAACATCTTTTTCATAATCTACCTGGAATTGAATCACCCTTCTGATAAATTCCTTGTGCAGGTTCTTATGTTCCTTGATACTGGGAAAACTATAATCCTTTAAATATATCTCTTCCTGGATAAGGAAATGTTCGGCATAATGGGCCAGGCTGAAAAATATCCGGGATGCAGAATCCTTGCAAACTCCAACATCAAGGTTTTCTTTCAGTGAGCCAATAATATTGAAAAAATACCGGTGCTGTTCATCGATAAATTTAACTCCTGTATTGTAGTCCTCATTCCAGGTAGATTTTTCTTCCATTTCGATCAGGGTATTTGCCAAGTCCATTTCAAACAAAAATAGACCCTGCCCCTGCTCCGACCAATGATATATATCATACAGTGATCCCGGTATTACTGGCTGCTCCCTGGAGGGTAATGACTTTTGAGCCTGTCATACAGCAGCTGGAATGTCTGATCTCTGTCAATATGATAACATCTCAGAATCCTCCCTTTCTTTCCCGTGAATTTATAGGACAGATCAGGATCAACTTCTGGACAGCTGACTTCCTGCCATAAAGCAATATCGGGATCAACCAGGGCTGCAATATCTCCCAGATCAAAGAATCCCTTGTCACTTTGCATATACCATGGATTTGTATACCTGTAATCGTGTAGATATTTGCCGATTTCCCCATAAGGCATAACATGTTGTTCAGATTCTTCCAT
>CAZXOJ010000051.1:12017-19139 GCA_964642325.1 uncultured Bacteroides sp.
GTAGATATTTGCCGATTTCCCCATAAGGCATAACATGTTGTTCAGATTCTTCCATTGGGCAGGTTAAATAGGTACCCGTATCGAATAACACCAAAGGTACCGGGACATGGAACAGCGTAATGGCTGCAAGCCTGTCACCGAAAACATTGAAATTCCAGCATTTTTCAGGCCATTTCGTTCGTCCATGCCAGAAAAAAACTACCCTGTCTGTGATTTCGGGATTTGTTAAATAGGCTGAAGCCAGGTTTGTAGCTGAGCCGAGAGCAATGACCCAGATTGGATCTGATGCGGAAGATTCCATCGCTTTCTGTACAATGAAATCAACACCCTCCGATGCAGAAGGCTCATATTTGTACCTCATCGGATGTGAGCCTTTGTAAACGGGGTATTTATCCTCAAACCCTGATTTCTTCAGTAAAAGCTCAATTTCCTTATATGATTTTTCAATCCCTGCTGGTCCACCATGATTATTATCGTAATTTGATGCAATAAATCCTTCAATTTCAAACCTGTCACTTGATAACAGGGCCAGCATTATTGCCCACTGATCATCTATTTCGTTTTTGGCATCAGTATCTATAATGACCCTCATTTTCTCATTCTTGCCCGGTATACTCGGTAGAATTCTCTCACTGAAATCAACATTATTAATATGGCCTTTTTGGCTGATATTACCGTACTGCGGGTATACCAGAAGGATATTGAAAAACATAAAAAAACTCAATGTGATTGTTCTTACAGGATTTTCTCTCATCATGACATTTATTTAAAGCGTAGAAATTACAACAAAAGTAATGAAGTATACGATAAGCCCTACGCCATGAATCGGTTTACAGATAACTTAAAATATCTCTATATTTGCCCCTGATTTTTCTATCATGGCTACATTTTTATTTGAAGATATCATTTTTGGACCTGTAAGCAGCAGGCGGCTGGGAGTATCCCTGGGTATCAACCTGGTGCCTGTGAACCGTAAGGTTTGTACCTTTAACTGCATCTATTGTGAATGTGGGTGGACCAGCGACCGTGACCTTCCATCAGATGGATATCCGTCGAGGGAACTCATCGCAGACAGCCTGCGTAAAAAACTGGCTGAATTAAAAGACGGCGGAGTTTTGCCTGACGCCCTCACCTATGCGGGAAACGGAGAGCCAACCCTTCATCCTGAATTCTATGACATCATATTTGATACCGTGCAGATCCGGGATGAATATGCTCCTGAAAGCAAGATTGCTGTATTGTCAAATGCATCATTGGCTCACCTGCCAAAAGTGAGAGAAGCTTTGGTGATGGCGGACCGCAACATCCTGAAGCTTGATACTGGCATTGAGAATACTTTTAAAGTATTGAACCAACCACCTCCGGGTTTCAAACTTGCCAAAATCATCGATAACCTGAAGCTCTTCAAAGAAAACCTGATCATCCAGACCCTGTTTGTCAGGGGCTCCTTCAAAGGGATAGAAATTGACAATACAAGCCAGGAGGAGATTTCCACCTTGCTTGAGTTGTACTGGGAGATCAGTCCGGATGAAGTACAGGTTTATACCATTGCCCGGGATACTCCCATAAGTACCCTGAATAAAGTACCTCTCAGCGAACTGGAAGACATCGCAGTAAAAATCGAGGAAATGGGAATTAATACTTCTGTATTTCCATAATGGCCTTATGCATGATCCAATGAGGATCTTAATTTGCCCGTTAAACTGGGGATTGGGACATGCCAGCCGTGATGTGCTGGTAATACAAAAACTGCTTGAAAAAGGATATGAAGTTATCCTGGCAGGAGATGGTATGCCACTAAAATTCCTGGAAACAGAATTCCCGGGACTGAAAAGCATCCATCTACCATCCTCAATACGTATCACTTATTTCAAACACCTGCCTGCCTGGCTGAAGATATTTATATTATCCCCATTCCTTCTGTACGGGTTCATCATCGAACGTTACAGGTTGAAAAAGATCGTCCGTAAGATCCACCCCGATGTAATTATCTCAGACAACCGTTATGGCTTATGGTCAGAAAACGTGAAAAGTATCCTTATCACACATCAGTGCAGTATCAAGTTCCCGGGATTTATGAAGTTTCTGGAATACCCGGCAGCGCTTTTTATAAGGCTGTTGATCGAAGTATTTGACCATTGCTGGATCCCAGATTATCCAGGCCCACAAAACCTTTCCGGGGATCTGTCCCATCGCTTCCCCCCGCCATCCAATGCATCATATATTGGTCCCCTTTCAAGATTTTCAATGCCTGCAATGCCCCCTGAGGAGGCATATCATACAAGTAAGACAGACCAGGCAGAAAAACTGCCGGATGCCGATTTACTAATCCTGCTTTCAGGACCGGAACCGCAAAGGACAAGATTGGAAAAGACCGTATTAAAACAGGTCCGGACCTTACCTGTCAAAACAATCATCCTGCAGGGTTTGCCCGGGATATATGAAACAATTGAAATCGGGCCATTCCAAACCATGATAACACACCTTCCATCCAGGGAAATGAAAGGCTTAATACAAAAAGCCAGGTTCATCATATGCCGATCAGGGTACAGCAGCATCATGGACCTGGCAGAGCTAAAAAAGAAGGCCTTGATCATTCCGACGCCGGGACAGACAGAACAGGAATACCTGGCGGACTACCTGGCAGAAAAAGGGATGTTCCTTTCATGTAGGCAACATGAATTTGACCTGTCAGCTGCCTTGCGAGAGCTAGAAGAATTCGAACCGAAGTTTTCTTTCGCCAGCGAGGAGTACTTAAAGAAAAATATTGAAAATCTTTAATTGATGAAGCCCTGTTTTCAGTAAAGCATCATGGAGGCTATAACCACTGCAAAACCCAAAACAAAACCGCTGTAAACTTCAAACGGTGTGTGGGCTTTTAAATTCAGCCGGGCTGTACCTGTTAATCCGGCAAAAAAGATAACCAGGATCAGGTAAAAAGACAGGTTCACCTTCAGGTAGAAAGAAATAAATATGATAAGCGCCAAAAGTCCACCAAATCCCACCATATGTATACTGATCTTGAACCGTATGGTGATGAAAAATGTGATCAGCAGGCAAATTAATCCACCAAGCATGAAGGAATAGAACATACTGGGGATGTCAATGCGCCTGATCAGGTAGAAACAAAATACATACAGGAAAAATGTAATGATGATGGGTAGATACCTGTCCTTCCTTTCCTTCATCTGGATATTGTTGATTATCTCCTGGTACCGAAGGAAGAGGATAAACATTAAAGGAATGAAGAAAGTACAGACAAATACGATAGAGGTGATCCAGGCTTTGATGTTAAAGGAAAGGTATGACAGGTATGTGCCCGAATAGAACAATACAAGGAATCCAACCGTCGGGATTAGTAAAGGATGGAAAATATGGGAGATAATTTTGGACAATTTCTCTAACATGAACCAATCTGGGCTATTTTAATTCCTTCCTGAGGCGAGCTACCGGGATATTCAGTTGTTCACGATATTTGGCCACGGTCCGGCGTGCAATATGATATCCCTTTTCCTGCAAGATTTCCGCTAATTTTTCATCAGTAACAGGCTTCCTCTTATCCTCTCCTTCAATGCACTCTTCAAGGATCTTTTTGATTTCCCTGGTGGATACTTCTTCCCCGCTTTCGGTCTGAAGCCCTTCGGAAAAGAAATACTTCAGCGCAAAGATCCCAAAGTGGGTCTGGATATATTTGCTGTTTGCCACCCTGGAGATGGTGGAAATATCCAATCCGGTGATTTCAGCAATATCTTTCAGGATCATAGGTCTAAGAACCTTCTCATCCCCTTCCATGAAATATTTATGCTGATAATTTATAATTGCATTCATGGTCAGCATCAAGGTGTTCTGCCGCTGCCGGATGGCATCAATAAACCATTTTGCAGAATCCAGCTTTTGTTTGACAAATGCAACGGCATTTTTTTGTTCCCTTGAGGCATTGTTCTTACTTGCACTGTAGCTCTGCAACATTTCACTGTAGGTCTGGCTAATCCTCAGTTCAGGCACATTCCTGGCATTCAGGCTCAGTTGCAGCTCCCCTTCATCGTTATCCAGTATAAAATCGGGGACAATATGCATTATGCTTTTGTTCTGAGGATCGCTAAAAGAGCTTCCTGGTTTCGGATTCAGTTTCAGGATCTCCTCCAGTGCCTCCTTAAGCTGCTTTTCAGAAATATTCAGCCGGGTAATAATTTTTTCGTAGTGTTTCTTTGTGAACTCATCGAAATAGTACTTCAGGATCTTCCGTGCCAGGGCAATCACAGGATCCTCCATGTCTTTCACTTCAATCTGTAGTAGCAAGCATTCCTGAAGATCTCTGGCACCCACGCCAATTGGATCGAAATCCTGGATCACCTTCAGGATTTCATGTAGATCTTCTTCTGTGGTAGTAATATTTTGCGAAAAGGCCAGGTCATCAACTATGGCATTGAGTTTACGCCTCAGGTAACCGTCTTCATCTATATTTCCCAGGATATACTGTGCAAGCGATTCCTGGTCCTCTGTCAGGTTTCTCAATCCGAGCTGTGCTTCCAGGTGTTCATGAAAGGAGGTCCCCACCGAAAACGGTATCTCTTCCTTCTTATCGTCTTTGGAATAGTTTTTAGTAGCAAGTCGGTAATTGGGTACATCCTCATCGTTCAGGTAATCATCAAGGGAAAATTCTTCCTGGTCCTGGTCTTTCTCCTGGCTTACTTCCTCTTCCAGTCCTTCCTGGTCTGAAGATTGTTGATCTTCTCCACCTTCCTCAAGCACAGGATTTTCCTCCAACTCCTTCTTGATCCGCTGTTCAAGTTGCATTGTAGGGATCTCCAGCAACTTGATCATCTGGATCTGCTGCGGGGAAAGTTTCTGTAATAGCTTCTGTGATAATCTCTGCTTAAGCATTTATCCTATAACCTGTAAATACTGAGGAAAAGATACAAATTTTCACAACAACAGGAAAGGATTAAACGCATGTACTAATAAGTACGTGATCCCCACATGAATTGCCCGACATTGATGTAGGCCGCACGGGGATTCACACACATGACCGGAATCCTGTTGCTGTTTGCAATAATGTATTGCTCGGGTGCCCCCAAAAGATAATCTGCGACACTGATATTCTTGGTAGTGGTTATAAGGATTAGGTCTGCCTTCTTCTCAATGGCAAAATCAAGGGTTTCCCTGGCAAATCTTGAAGATTTTTTTGCAGTGTGGATCTCATAATCCAGATTGTTCTGTATCAAGAACTTAACTGCAAAAGTCAGGTTTCGGTTCACTTTTTTCAATAAGCCTTTATCGCTCACAGGTGCCTTGAACAGATAAACCTTGCTATTGAAATATTTCCCCAGGTAAATTGCCCATTGGAGTTTTTCCTTGTTCTCGGCTTTAAAATCAATGGGGAAAACTATGCTATTGAACCGGTCTTTAGAACTTGGTTTATCCTGTATTACCAGGAATGGGACAGATGAACCAATGATCACCTTCAGGGCCCAGCTTCCAGTGTATTTCTGAAGCCCCTTGATCCCATGCGTACCCATGATCACCATCAGGGCATCGGTTTCACTGGCATATTTAGCGATCTTTTTGAAAATGCTGCCTGTGAGGACAATCCCCTGTAATTCATATTTATGAATTTTGCTAAGCTCGTCGAGCCTTTGCTGGAATTCATTTTGGATCTCCTCCAGTCCTTCCTTTGCCTTGGCGGCTTCCACAATATGAACAAGCCGGATACTGTTATTTACATGTCTCCCTATCCGGATGGCATGCAGCAGGGCATTTTCAGACATTTCGGTATTATCCCAGGTAACGAGAAGGGTATTCCGACTTTTCTCCATAAGCTGATTGAATCTTCAATAAAATTACACGAAACTTTTAATAATGAAAAAAAACTATTTTTGTATTTCAATATTAATGAGCGAAAATCAATGAAAGAAGCGGACAGGCCAAAGATCAAAGACATTCTGGATGCAGGTGAAATTGGTAAAGATTACCAGATAAAGGGATGGGTCCGGACTAAAAGGGGAAACAACAAAATTGCTTTTGTTGCCTTAAACGATGGTAGCACTATCCATAACATTCAGGTAGTTCTTGATGTTCCAAACTTTGATGAAGAGATGGTCAACCAGGTCACTACAGGTGCCTCCCTGGCTGTGATTGGAACACTGGTGGAATCAATGGGCAAGGGACAAACCATGGAGATCCAGGCCAAAGAAGTAGAAGTTTATGGGCCCGCTGATCCAGAAATCTACCCTCTCCAGAAAAAGGGGCATTCAATGGAGTTTCTTCGGGAAATTGCTCATTTGCGTCCTCGGACCAATACCTTCAGTGCTATTTTAAGGATACGCCATCACCTGTCTTACGCTATCCATAAATATTATAATGACAACGGCTTCTTCTATATGCATACGCCCATTATCACAGGTTCCGATGCAGAAGGTGCCGGAGAGATGTTCCGTGTTTCTACCCTAGATCCCCTTTCTCCTCCCCTGACAAAAACAAATGAGGTCGATTTCCAGAAAGATTTCTTCGGGAAGGAAACCAACCTGACCGTATCAGGCCAGCTGGAAGGGGAGCTTGGAGCACTGGCATTGTCAAAGATCTATACTTTCGGACCCACTTTCAGGGCCGAAAACTCAAACACACCACGCCACCTTGCTGAATTCTGGATGATCGAGCCGGAAATGGCTTTCTACGAGATTGAGGATAACATGGACCTGGCAGAAAATTCTCTGAAACAACATGTTGGTTATATCCTGGATAATTGCCTCTCTGACCTGGAATTCCTCCAGAAAATGTATGACAAGGAGCTGCTTGAAAGGCTGAACTTTGTGCTCGAACACGATTTTAAACGGATTGTATATACCGAGGCTGTTGAAATTCTTGAGAAGTCTGGTCAGAAATTTGAATACCCGGTGGGCTGGGGAGAAGACCTGAAATCAGAACACGAGCGCTACCTGGTGGAAAAACACTACAAGAAACCTGTGATCATTACGGATTACCCGAAAGAAATTAAGGCCTTCTACATGAAGCAGAACGATGATGGGAATACCGTCAGGGCCCTGGACGTACTTTTTCCAAGGATTGGTGAGATCATTGGGGGTTCCCAGCGGGAAGAGAATTATGATAGCCTCATCCAGCGGA
>CAZXOJ010000052.1:0-19126 GCA_964642325.1 uncultured Bacteroides sp.
GCAGCGACCACCCTGTCTTTGGGACTGACAGCAGTACATCCGCAGCTGGCATGCACCTTGCGGATGATCAGTTCAGATTTCCCATTATTGGTAATGGTGAATATATGTTCGACCTTATCTCCCTGCTTGATTTCCTTGAATTCAAAAGTATTCTCACTAAACACTATTTTCGGAGCACTGGCCTTTTGTTCAGCCGTCAGACTGGCAAAATCCTCTTCAATGGTGGCACTGACAGTCAGGCGATTTGATGACTTGTACTCTCCATCAAGCATTACATCAACCCGGTCAACCAGAAATCCCCAGTCATTTTTTAACTTGGCATCATAAACACCTTTAATGACCCCTTTCTGTCCGGGATCCAGCACTGCTGGACTGGCGGTCAGGGAAAGGTGTGCCGGAATCCTGTTGAAAGTAACCTTGACCGGCTTATCAGAAGTGTTCACCATCTCCACGGTCTGTGATCCTGTCTTGTCCTTGACCACACGAGAAAAACTCATATGATTGGTTTTCAGCCTGATCTTGTCCATGCTGAACCGGAAGTCATCTTCAAGTGTCTTTGGTTTGGGGTTCACATCCCCCCTGATGGTAAGCACTTTATTCTGTGCAGAAGCATTGGAAACTACCGTAACGGTTTTACTGAAAGGTCCCGGCCGGTTCTTGGGATTGTACGTAGCACTTATAAAACCCTTCTTACCAGGCAGAACAGGCTCTTTGGACCAACTCGGGGAAGTACACCCACAACTTGCATGAACCTGTTTGATCATGAGTGGCATGCTGCCAGTATTGGTAAACCCGAATTTTACGCTGACGGTACCAGCAGCTTCTTCGATCTTTCCAAAATCATGTACCTCTGTATCAAAGGATATATTTGCATCCTTGGTTTGTGCATTCACAAACAGGAAGGGTAACAAAAAAATCAAAGTCAGGATTATTATCTTTTTATGCATCTCGATTAATGGTTTTAATCATCCTTACGATTATGCTGAATTAAGGTTATATTCAGCATAACAAAAGTAGTAAATATCTGTTTATATATACATGTACGACTATAATTCAATTGCAAAGGTTACTTGTTAATAATGATCAAAATATCCTTAACTTTGCTGCGTACTGGTAGAGAATAGAACATAAGTAAGTATGAACAGCATTGTTAAAAAATATAGTGTCCTGGTCATCTTTTTACTGCTGCTCGTTACACAATTATCGGGCCAGTTCTATTATGGCACCCAGATGACCTTTGGCAAGAACAGGGTCCAGTACAATGATTTCTACTGGTATTTTTACCGTTACGAGAAGTTTGATGCCTATTTCAACCAATCCGGGAAAGCCATAGCCAACTACACATCAGATTTCCTGACAGAAGAGATCAAACATGCTGAGGATTTTTTTGACTATACCCTTGAAAAGCGGTTGATATTCATTGTTTACAACAAGCTTACTGATTTCAGGCAGAGCAACATAGGATTGGTCTCTGGCAGGGAGGAAACCAATACTGGGGGCATTACCAAGGTGATCCGGAACAAGGTCTTTGTCTATTTTAATGGGGACCATAAGGAATTTGAGCAGCAAATCACGGCTGCGATCGGGGAGATTGTCATAAACGAAATGCTGTACGGCAATGAGTTCCGGGAGAACCTGACAAATTCAACCCTGATCAACCTGCCGGACTGGTATACAAAAGGGTTGATTTCGTACTTGTCGCGGGACTGGGATTTTGAGATTGAGAACAGGGTGAAGGACGGTATCATGACCGGTGAATTTGAAAGGTTCAACTGGCTTACCGGAGATGATGCCATGCATGCCGGGCATTCATTTTGGAAATATGTTGCAGAGACCTACGGGGAATCTGTCATTCCGAATATCATCTACCTAACCCGGATCAATAAGAATGCGAACAGTGGTTTTCTTTATGTTCTCGGCTTTAAAATAAAGGAACTGTCTTATGACTGGATGGCCTATTACCTTGACCAATATGATGAAAGCAGGACAGAAAGAGAGATGCCAGCAACTGGTCCGATCCTGAAAAAACCTAAAAAGAAGAGGGTTTATAATGAGATTAAGATGAGTCCGGATGGCAACTTTATTGCCTTTACAACCAATGAACTCGGACAATACCGGGTCTTTCTACATGATTTACGTACCGGTAAAACCAAGCGTCTGCTGAAACGGGAACACCGGCTTGACCAGATCCCGGATTATACCTATCCCATAATGGCCTGGCATCCTACCAGCAGGATCCTGTCTTTTATCACCGAGGAAAAAGGGGGGTTACGCCTTTATTATTATATGCTTGATGACAAGGACCTCACAGACAGGAACCTGGTGTTCTTCGAGAAAGTCCTGGATTTTGATTATTCTGATGACGGATTTAAAATTGTGCTTTCGGGGATAAACCGTGGACAAACAGATATTTATGTCCACACCATTGCAGCCGGGACCAATGAAAGGTTGACAAACGATATTTATGATGATTTCAATCCCAGGTTCATAAACGATTCCAAAGAGATTGTATTCAGCTCAAACCGCCCCCAGGATATGATTGAATATGTAGATGAAGGAGAAGCCTTAAACAGCCGGTATCTTGCCCATAATCTATATGTAATAGATTATGCTTCCCGGCAGAAAAGGATTAGTAAAGTCTCGGAGCACCATTTAGTCAATGATGTACAACCTTTTGCTATCGGCAACAATAAATTCACCTACCTGAGTGACGCGAATGGGCTGATAAACAGGTATGTGGCAGATTATGACAGTACGATTAGCTTTATTGATACAACCACACATTACAGGTATTATTCGAATTCCCATCCTGTTTCCAATTACAACCGGAATATCCTGGAACATGATGTGAATCCCGAAACAGGGGAATATGCTGAGGTCATATTCCATGATAACCGGTATTATATGTACAAGGCTGAACTGGACCCCATGCCGGACGCCTTCGGAGGGGAATTTTCCAATACCCCTTTCAGGAATTCACATACTGCCAAGCTGAGAAAGATTGACAGCCTGAAGAGGGTTCAAAAGGAAGTGATTGCCATCCAGGAAATAGAGAACAACAAGATTATTACCGAGTCTGCTGATACTATTGACCTGGACAGGCAGGTCATCGATATCAACAATTATGTCTTTGAGCTGGAAAAGCTCAATTATTATAATGAAAAGTTCGCCGAAGATAACCTTAACCTGGTGTTGGATACAAATGCATTTGTACGACCTCCGCCTAGAATCTATGAAACAGCATTCTATACAAATTTTATTGCCAGCCAGATAGATTTCAGTTTTCTGAACGCATCCTACCAGACCTTTACAGGGGGTGCTGTCTATTATAATCCGGGATTCAACCTGATGTTCAAGCTTGGCACAAATGATCTTTTTGAAGATTATAAAATTACTGCCGGAGTAAGGCTTGCTGCCGATTTTGACAGCAATGAATACTTGCTCAGTTTTGAGAATCTCAAACGAAGGCTTAACAAACAGCTGATATTTCACCGGCAGGTTTTCAAGAACAGGATGCAGGATTCCTATTTCAAATCCTTTTCACACAACCTGATGTTCAAATTGCGCTGGCCTTTCAACCAGGTTTCTGCTTTTGAAGGGACTATCAACGGAAGGCATGACAATTATGTATTCCTTGCCACTGACCTGAAAAACCTGAATGAGGGCAATATCCAGAACTTTTGGGGAGGACTTAACCTGGCCTATATTTTTGACAATACCAGGTACCTGGGACAAAACCTGCACCATGGAACACGGTTGAAGTTTTTTGTCGAAGGTTATCAGCAGTTTAATGACCAGATGTGGGATCTTTATAGCGTTGGACTGGATGCCAGGCATTATGTGAAGATACACCGGACCCTGATCTGGGCAAATCGTTTCGCCACCGCTTCCTCATTCGGCAAAAGCCGTATCGTATACTATATGGGAAGTGTGGATAACTGGATTAACTTCTCCTCCAAGGTACAGCAGTTTGACCAGAGTATTCCGATTGATTACAGCAAGAATTATTCTTACCAGACCCTTGCCACTAATATGCGGGGATTCACCCAGAACATTCGCAATGGCGATAAATTTGCTGTTTTCAATACAGAACTACGCTGGCCGGTGGTCCGGTATTTTGCCAACCATCCCATCAGCAATAATTTCCTGAATAACTTCATGATCGTAGGTTTCGGCGACATCGGGACCGCCTGGAATGGCAACCATCCCTGGTCCGGCGAGAATGCTTATGACAATGAGGTCATAGAAAGCGGTCCCCTGACCATTACCATTGATTCAAACCGGCAACCCATAGTGGCAGGTTATGGTGTTGGTGTCCGCTCCCAGTTGCTGGGTTATTGGTTAAGGTTAGACTGGGCCTGGGGGATAGAGAATAATATTATCCTGCCACGTATTTTCTATTTCTCAATGAACCTGGACTTTTAACCACCTTAATTCCGGACCCATGAACATAAATGAAATCCTGATCCTCATCGCCATAGGTGTACTTGCCGGATTTATTAGTGGTAGCCTGGGGGTTGGTGGAGGGATTATCATTGTACCTGGACTAATCTTCTTTCTTGGGCTTACACAGCACCAGGCGCAAGGCGTCAGCCTGGGGATGATGCTCGCTCCTATCGGTCTCCTGGCATTCATTAATTATTACAAGGCAGGACATATCAATATAAAATATTCCTTATTGCTCCTGGCCGTATTTTTCATCGGAAGTTATCTGGGCTCTCTTATGGCTATCCAGCTTCCGGCTGCCACCCTGAAAAAGATTTTCGGGGTCCTGATGCTCATTGCCGGAGCCCGTATGATCTTCTGGCCATGACCCATGATAAAACACTATGAACCTAAAAGAAACCGTACAAAACCTGGCTGATAAAATATTTCCGGAAATCCTGGAAATAAGGCGATTTATACACCAGCACCCCGAATTATCATTCCATGAGTATAAAACAGCTGAATATATCTGCGAGGTACTCGGGAAGGAAAATATTGCCTACCGGAAAGGCATCGCAGGAACCGGCATCCTTGCTGACATAGAGGGCCGTGGGAGCGGCAGGATCGTGGGACTGCGTGCAGATATGGATGCTCTGCCGATACAGGAAGAGAATACAGCAGATTACCACTCCGTCAATGATGGCAAAATGCATGCATGTGGCCATGATGTACATACAGCATGCCTGATTGGCGCTGCCAGGGTCCTGAACGAACTGAGGGACCAGTTCCCCGGGAAAGTGAAATTGGTATTCCAGCCAGCCGAGGAAATGGCACCCGGTGGTGCCAGGCTCATGTTGAAGGAAAATCTTTTTGGTAATGAAAAACCCGATCTGATGATCGCCCAGCATGTATACCCTGTTATGTACACAGGTAGGGTTGGATTCAAGGCCGGCAAATATATGGCTTCGAGTGATGAGATCTACATCACGGTCAGGGGCAAGGGAGGACATGCGGCCATGCCTCATCAGATCACCGACAGTGTATTAATAGCTTCACATATCCTTGTTGCCCTGCAGCAGATCGTTAGCCGGCATGCCGTAGCCTCAACACCAACGGTTCTATCAATCGGTAAGATGATGGCCAATGGAGCGGTTAATGTTATCCCATCGGAAGTAATCATGGAAGGGACCTTCCGAACCATGGACGAAAATTGGCGCAGGGAGGCTCACAGCAAGATGATCAATATGGCAAAATCCATTGCGGACGGCATGGGTGCAGTTTGTGAGTTCGAGATCGTGGAAGGGTATCCTGTGCTTCACAATGATCCCGGGATAACATCCAAATCAATCGATTTCGCCCGGATGTATCTGGGCAAAGATTATGTTGAAGATCTGGATATCAGGATGACGGCAGAGGATTTTGCATTTTTCGCACAAGAGTATCCTTCAGTCTTATACCGGCTGGGTGTAAGAAAACCAGCGCAAGCCCAGCCCCTTGATCTTCATACGGCTCATTTTAATATTGATGAGGAAGCTATAAGAACTGGTACTGGTATGCTGGCCTGGCTGGCGTTATCTCACCTGAAGGGGGACTAAAGCATTGGCCGGCATTTATCTGAATCCAGTTTAAATTATAACAATATGTTGATTAATATCACTTGTATTAAAAGAAATAGAATATAAATTTGTATCGAAGTTTGTTTTACTAAAAATTCTTATCGAAAATGGCATATGTAATTAATGATGAATGCACAGCCTGTGGGGCATGTATTGATGAGTGCCCTGAGGAAGCTATCGCCGAAGGTGATATCTATGTGATTGACCCGGAAAAATGTACAGACTGTGCAGCCTGTGCAGATGTTTGCCCGGTAGAGGCTATTCATCCCGAATAAGACCTCAGAAGTACTGGTATAATAGCATTATTAAGCTGGTCCGGATAAGTTTTTAACCGGATCAGCTTTTTTTAGGGATTGTATTTTGAGAGTGTGAGAATCTTCTGGTAATCTTTCTCATTCATCAAATCCTTCAGGGAAACGCTGGTATTTTTCCGCATATAACCTTCCACTATTCTCCATCCAAGCCAGACAGCTGCCCTGGCCGGAGATTCCCTGGTAAAGTCGCTGGTAAAGGGACCACTACCGGTAAATTTCTGTACGGTCATCCGGTCGGATTCGAAAAGGACCTTCTCCTCAACCATGTATTCCCACATCCTTGATTCATTGTTCCGGCAGAATCTCATCTGTTCAGCAGTATATCCCATGATCAGGCTGTCGGGCTGTTCCGGTAACATCCATTTTGTAAAGTAGGCATTCCTCCCGTGGTAGATCATGTTTGAAAGTACATGGTCTACTGAATCATTGAATTCGAATTCAGTATTGCCCCAACCAAGAAGGCAATCACTGGGGATTTTGGCAGGATACATGTTATTGATCTGATACTGATGCTTAGCCAGTCTCTTGTAGAATTCCGTATCCCGTCCCAGGTAGTTGTCCAGTCCCACAGCCAACAAACCATCTGATGTAATGATGGACTGATTGAATCTTGAGATAAAACTGTAGACCTGCGGGACAGGCATGTCCGGAAAATGGTAGTGATAACGCCTGAAGGCATCATTTAACTGTGATTGCAGGTCTGCCAGGTCCGGAAATACCTCCATGGTCACCTGGTGTACCTCATTGTTCAGGTAATCCGTTAAAAAACGCTGAAGGTAATCAGGATATGTCACCATATCAGATCCCCCGATGTTAATGATCCTGTAATTGAATATGTCAAAGAAATCACCATACCTGTCTTTCAGCTCCGGGATGGCTGCAGGAATGCTGTCAAAGTCCAGACTAAACAGATCCACCTCAAACCGGGAGATCTGCAGATCCATTTCAATCTTGTCAATATCTGTCTGGTAGGGGTCCTGTCTGCAACCTTGAGAAAGTACTGTCAATACAAGGATTACTGGCAGCACAAGCATATTTGCTGATGGTAAATATTTCAATCTTTTCTCCACGAATATTTTACTTTTGTACTATGCAAAAGTACATATTATGTCTGATCATTCTGTTTTTCTCTTCTCAGACATTCTCGCAGAAGCTGAGTTTCAGTGTTGTGGTGGATCCAATGATCACATGGATGAAAACAAATGAGCAGGACATTCAGCGGGATGGTGTCAATTTCGGATATAACATAGGGCTGGTCATGGATAAGTATTTTACGGATAGTTATGCCTTATCCACCGGAATTAGTATTCTGAATACCGGAGGGAACCTGCATTATCTTGATTCAATCGATTTTGATTTCGGTTCAGGAAGGGATACCCTGCCCGGGGGGTCTACAGTAACCTATAATCTACGGTATATAACCATCCCCTTCAGCCTTAAATTTAATTCCACGGAGATAGGTTATTCCACGATGTTTGTACACATAGGTATAAACAACCATATTAATATCCGGGCCAATGCCGATATACCTTCCCATAATATCAGCAAGGAAGATATCAAAAATGAGATCCATACGTTTTTGATAACTTATTTTATCGGGGGAGGGGTAGAATTCTCTTTCGGGGGGGATTTTGCCATCCTGGGAGGTATCTACCTGACGGGAGCGATCTGGGATGTAACTACGAATACGGATTACCGGGCCTATATTAACATGATTTCACTACGCCTCGGTGTAAAATTCTGATCATTATGAAAGTTGTACTAGCACAGTTAAACTACCACATTGGTAACTTCGCCGAAAACCTTAGCAAAATAGCCTATGAGGTAAAAAAAGCCGAGGGCCTGAATGCGGACCTGATTGTTTTCTCGGAACTGGCAGTAACCGGGTATCCGCCCCAGGATTTGCTTGAGTTCGAGAGCTTTATTAAGGATAGCAGCAAGTCAATCCAGCAGCTTGCATCCATCAGTAATCATATCGGCATCCTCATCGGGGCCCCTACCCTCAATCCCGGTCCCACAGGAAAAAAACTCTATAATTCTGCCTATTTCCTCTTTGATGGATGGGTGCAGCAGGTATTTCACAAAACCCTCCTGCCGACATATGATATTTTTGACGAATACAGGTATTTCGAACCCAACCGGGAATTCAAACTACTTCATTTTAAAGATAAAAAGATCGCTGTTACCATATGCGAGGACTTGTGGTTTGACCAGCCAGCGGATAATGCCTTTTCAAATAACCGGCTGTATACGGAGAATCCACTCGATAAACTGGCCGCATTGGACCCTGACCTGGTAATCAACCTGGCTGCATCTCCATTCTCTTATCTGCGACAGCAGGTCAAAACGGAAATATTCACTGACAATGCTCGTAAATTCAGGCTGCCAATTCTATATGTTAACCAGGTTGGTGCACAAACAGAGTTGGTTTTCGAAGGGGGATCCCTGGCGGTAAACAGGCATGGGAAGATCGTCGGGTCGCTCAAACTGTTCAGTGAAGACAGCCAGCTGATCGACCTTGATGACCTGGTGATGGACCGTTTGCCGGAGGCAGGCCACAAGCTATGGGAAAGGCCTGAATTGATCTATCACGCCCTATTACTGGGGATCAGGGATTATTTTAACAAGATGGATTTCCAGAAAGCAACACTGGGATTATCGGGTGGCATTGATTCGGCAGTCACTCTTGTCATTGCAGCTGAAGCCCTGGGACCTGAAAACCTCGATGTGCTCCTGATGCCCTCACGATATTCTTCCGATCATTCCCTGAAAGATGCCAAACAGCTGGCCGGAAACCTGGGCGTCTCCTATCAGGTTATTCCCATTCAGGAAACTTTCGAATCTTTCCAGAACGACCTGAAATCCTTGTTTGCAGACCTGCCTGAAGATATTACAGAAGAAAACCTCCAGTCCAGGATCAGGGGAACTATGCTCATGGCACTTTCCAATAAGTTCGGCCATATCCTGCTGAACACCAGCAACAAGAGTGAAGCAGCGGTGGGTTATGGGACTTTATACGGAGATATGGCCGGCGGTCTTTCAGTCCTCGGAGATGTCTATAAAACAGATGTTTACAGACTGGCGGAATTCATCAACCGCGAGCAGGAGATCATCCCTGAGAACATCCTCACCAAACCTCCATCAGCAGAGTTGAAGCCTGATCAGAAAGATACCGACAGCCTCCCGGAGTATGATGTTCTTGATAAGATACTGTATGCTTATATAGAACAGCAGAAAGCCCTGTCTGATATCATAGCTGAAGGGATGGATAAAAAACTGACCGAACGAATTATCAGGTTGGTCAATCAGAATGAATACAAGCGATACCAGACGCCACCTATACTGAGAATTTCTTCCAAGGCATTTGGTGTCGGACGGCGAATGCCTCTTGTAGCGAAATATTGATATTCTTTCTATTTTTTTTGTTACATTTGCATGTTTTACAACACATCGCTAATATCTAAATTAATTTCCAAAAATGACCTGCGAGGAGTGCATTGATAATAAGATGTCAGTCTTCAGTGTTCTGTCCCCTGAAGAAAAGGAATTACTGAGTAAGAACAATTCAAGCCATCATTACAAGAAGGGAGAGGTCATTTTCAAAGAAGGGGACAAGCCAACAGGTTTGCTCTGGATCGCTGAAGGGAAGGTCAAAATTTTCAAGGAAGGAGTAGGTGGACGGGAACAAATTGTCAGGATGGCCAAACCGGTCGGATTCATAGGATACCGGGCCTTGTTTGCAGAGGAGCACCACCATGCAACTGCTGTAGCTATTGAAGATTCTGACATTTGCACCATTGAAAGGGAGACCATCTATAAGCTTTTACGATCAAACTCCGAATTATGCCTTAGTATCATCAAGGCTTTCGCAACAGAACTTGGATTTTCAAACAACCGGACAGTCACCCTTACACAGAAACATATCAGGGGAAGACTGGCGGAATCACTGATCTTTTTAAAAGACACCTATGGGTTTGAAGATGATAACAGTACCATCAAGATCTACCTTTCAAGGGAGGATATCGCCAACCTTTCCAACATGACCACCTCAAATGCCATCCGCACCCTGTCTACCTTTGCCGGCGAAGGTGTGATAGGTATCGATGGCCGCAAAATAAAAATCCAGGACCTGCAGAAACTTGAACGGATCAGTGAACTGGGATAACCCGGAATGAAAAGGATACTTTATTACCTGACCTATTCTTTTCTCTGGCTGATCACCCTCCTGCCTTTACCGGTTCTATACCTATTATCTGATTTTATTTACCTGGTCCTGTATTACCTGGTTGGCTACCGAAAAAAAACAGTTTATCAGAACCTCAGGAAATCTCTGCCGGATAAATCTCCAAAAGAGATCCGTTGCATAGCAAGGAAGTTTTACCACCAACTATGTGATTATTTCATTGAGTCAGTCTACCTAATCAATATGAGTGAAAAGGAAAATGACAGAAGGATGCAGTTTAAAAACCCCGAAATCCTCCAGGAATATTATAATCAGGGAAAAAGCATTCTATTATTGGTAAGTCACTATGGTAACTGGGAATGGCCCAACCGAATGACAAGACTATCGCCCCACGCCCTTCTGGGAATTTATAAGCCACTGCAAAACAAATATTTTGACGGACTATTTCTTCAGTTAAGAGGACGATTCGGCGGCATTGGCATTCCCATGGATTCAACCCTGAGAACATTGATAAGTTACCAGCAAAACAATAAGCCCTGTATTCTTTATACGGTTGCGGACCAGCGGCCGCAGTGGACCGGTATCCAGCATTGGACCACCTTCCTCAACCAGGATACACCTGTTATTACCGGACCTGAAAAGATTGCCAGAAGATTTAAATTGCCGGTTTATTTTCTGGACTTGCAAAAGATAAAGAGGGGATATTACAGTGCAGAATTTAAGCTTATCTGTGAGGATCCAGGCGCAGTCCCCGAATTCCATATAAGCAGGAAATACCAAGCCATGGTGGAAAGAAACATCTTACAGCGGCCTGAGTTATGGCTCTGGTCCCATAAGCGCTGGAAATATTTCAGGCACCAGGCACAGAATCCTGTGTATATCGGAGATTTATCAGAATTCTGACCCGTGTAATAAATAACCATGTCATGATTGCACCACTTGTTTCCCTTGAAGATTGCCTCTATTTCCGGATGCCATGGGGTGTATAAATTACTCCCTGCAGATTATTTTCTTCCATGATCCTGAGGTTACTTTCTTCCCGGGGAAGAGCTTTATGATAAAGATGGTACTGAATGGCAATATGTTTAAGTGTCTGTACCTTCATGCCGTTCCTGCGGAGCCTTAATTCAAGATCCGTATCTTCTCCGACTGCAGGGTGTAAAAACCTTTCGTCAAAACCATTAACCTCCACAATATCATCTTTTAACAGGGAAAAATGCGAGCCCAGGACACCCTTGTCTTTTTTGTTGATCCTGGAGCGTAAAATTGGATTCCTGATATAGAATGCATTTTCAAAATGTGTGTCTTCATGCCGGAAGCTGTCGTATGCCATTTTTATCATCGAAGATCCCCACAAGCTTCCCTTGTTGACTTTCTTTGTGGTGAGTCCCTCAGAGATAGCGGGCGAAAGATTCACCCTGCGACCGGCGATAATCCAGTTTTTCCTGCGGTGTTTATAATGTTCTTCCAGGCACCTGGGATGAAGGATGCAGTCCCCGTCAATAAAAACCAGGTAATCACTGCGGCTGGCAACAATCGATTTGTTTAAGATAATGTTCTTTCTCCATCCCATGTCTTCATGCCAGATATGCCTGATTGGAATATCAGCATTCTGAATAATCTCTTCCAGTTCCCTGGTAACTTCCGCCATTGATCCATCGTCTGCAATCATGACCTCGAAATCGGAGAAAGTTTGTAGTTGCAGGCTTGCTAGTATGAGTCTCAGGTTATCGAGCTTGTTATAAAAAGATATGATCAGGGAAAGTCCGGGAGCATCCATGTGTTACATTTTATATTCCCATGAATGTAATTATTACTGGAGTCAAAATAAGCCCAAGATAAAAAGGGTCTATGCCCTTATCAGACCAGGGATTCGCTGAGAGATCCAATTTATTTATGGGAAACGCCATTCTCAGCAGTGATAAAATCTCTTACTTCCTCAAGGGTATGGTCAATGGTAAACAGGGATTCAACACGTTTGTAACCCTTGCTGCCAAATTCCTGCCGCAGTTTTTTATTTCCTGCCAGTTCAATCACTTTCTCGGCCATGGCCTCAACATTTCCGCGTGGGACAAGGAAGCCCGTTTGACCATTACTGACAACCTCTGCCGAGCTTTTGATATCAAACGCGATCACCGGTTTTTTCTCTGCCATAGCCTCCACCATCACATAGCCAAATCCTTCCCATAAGGAGGTCAACAGGAAAATATCGATATCCAGATAAAACTGTTCAACATTGTCAATGAAACCAAGGAACAACACTTCGTTGTGTACATTCCTTTGCCTGGCCTGCTTTTTAAGCCAGGTCTTCAATTTTCCAGTGCCTGCAATCAGGATCCTGAATTTGATCCCTCTTTCCTTGAGGATCTCTGCCAGGTGGATCAGGTAAATCTGGCCTTTTTCTTCAGACAACCTGCCTGCGTTGCCCAGGATAATTTCCCCATCCTTTCTTTTGTAAATTTGTTTTTGCTTGAGTTTCTCCCTGTCAATCAATTCAATACCGGGATAAATGACCTGGATCTTGGATGGATGGATAAGTTTTGGATTATTGGCCAGGATGGACCTTTTTGTCTCTTCAGAATTAGCAATCATCCGGGTTACAATGCGACGGTACAGGAACCTGTTCAGGAAGGTATTCCTCACAGGAATGGCATTGGCCCGTTTATATATGATGTTATCAACGCCTGCCAGTTTTGCAGCTATACCTGCTACTTTCAAATCGGAAGACAGGTTCATCACCAGCGTTCTTACCCTCTCCTTCCTGAAAACACTCCTGAGCCAAATGATCTTTATTGGATTGAGGAAACTAAGATTGCTCACGACAATCCCTTTATGGTTAATACGGGCATCCCGGATTTTTTTCATTAGTTCACTCCTGGGATTGGAATAAACGAATACGTTATAGCCCATTTTGGCCAGTCCGGTGGACAGGTCAAAATGCCATTTCTCCCCCCCTCCCCAGGTAACAAGGCTATTGAAGAAGCAAATCCTGTTTTTTGATGCATTGGCAGCATCTTTATAAAGCTTCCGGAGTTTTGAATACTTCAGGAAGGTTTCATGGGCTGAATTCAGGCTGATGACCAGGCCATAGAAACCATCCATAAAACCTGACTTGATAATATAGTCGCGGAATAATCGCCACAATGGATGGAACAGGATATTGAACCAGGAGGCTTTCCTGCCGACTTCATAAAAAGACTTGGCGGCTATATCGGAAAATTTATTGATCTGCTCAATGTGCTGGTGGATGGTGTAGTATGAATAATGTAGGAGGTCACCTTTCAGGAATTTCCTTGTGGCTCCTTTTTCCAGGATAAACCTGTCGTGCGGGTTCATGCCCCCCCATTCCCCTTTTCGGCTATCCCAAAGCCTCATTTTCCGGGAAGGGTACCAGCTGGAATGGCGTATCCATTTCCCGCAGTAATTGGTCATTCGATTGAAATAATAACCATCATGCTCCCAGTTTTCCTTAACTGCCCTGATGGAAGCCTTTAGCCTGGGTGAGAGTACTTCATCTGCATCGAGCGAAAGGATATGGGGGTATCTTGCCTGGTTGATGGCCCAGTTCTTCTGTTCAATATGGCCATCAAACCTGTGCTGTATGAATCTTACCCCGTAGAGTTTACAAATTTTCTCAGTATCGTCGGTTGAATATGAATCAACAACAACAATTTCATCAGCAATGTCATTCACTGATTCCAGACATCTGCCGATATTTCGCTCTTCATTGAGCGTAATTATGATGACCGATATGTTTGTCATTCTCCTCTTTTTCAGGGCTGCGAAATTAATAAATATATTCTATTCCTGGAAATAAACCCTTTTAATCCTTTCTGAAAGACCTGCCAGTATTTCATACGGGATAGTGCCTAATTTTTCTGCCAGTTCGCTTACCGGGTGATCGGGACCGAAAATGATGACTTCATCCCCCTCATTCACTTCCAGACCGGTGAGATCAATCATGGTCATATCCATGCAAATTGTCCCCAGGACAGGTGCCGCCACACCATTCAGGAGAAAACAGATACCATGCCGACCAAGATCCCTCCTGAGTCCGTCAGCATAACCAACAGGGACAACACCGAGTGTCATGTCAGCAGGAGCAATGAAATTTCTGCTGTACCCTACCGATTCTCCTTTCCTGACTGGTTTGACCTGGGAAATGATGCTCTTAAGTGTGCTGACAGGTTTGAGTTCTTCATCTAAATGCTGGCTGATCCCATACAGGCCGATGCCTAGCCTGACCATATCAAAGCTGGCCTCCGGGAACCTTTCAATGCCTGCTGTGTTAAGTATATGCCTGAGGATCTCATAGGGGTACTGTTCCTGTATCCTTGAGCTCATCCGTTTAAACTTCTCTATCTGTTCCCTGGTGAATGTATCCAGGGCCTCATCGCCTGCTGTCCCCAGATGCGAAAAAACCGACATGATCCTGACATGCGGGTGCTGCTGAAATACCTCAAACAGCTGATCAAGCTCCTCCTCTCTGAAACCCAGCCGGTTCATACCGGTCTCCAGTTTCAGGTGAACTGGATAAGACACTAGGTTCCTTTTAGCCAGGGCAGCAAGAAAAGAGAAAAGGCTTCTGAAATTGTAAATCTCCGGCTCCAGGTCGTGATCCATCATCAGATCAAAACCTGATACCTCGGGGTTCATTACCAGGATGGGGAGATGTATACCTGCATCCCGGAGGACTATTCCTTCATCAACATAGGCAACACAGAGATAATCTACCCGCTGGTATTGCAGGGCATTGGCTATTTCCTGTGAGCCGCTACCATAGGAAAATGCCTTTACCATAACCATGATACGGGTGCTGGTTTTTGACCTATAGACATTCAGGTTATGGATGAGTGCATTCAGATCAATTTCCAGCACAGTCCGGTGATTCTTCAGCTGTAGCCGCCTGGTTATTCTTTCGAACCGGAAGGTCCTGGATCCCTTTATCAGTATGGCCTCATTTCTGAAATCCTGTGAGTCAAGGACAGACAGGAATTCAGCCGTATTCAAATAGAATACTGCACCGGAAGGAAAATGCCTTTGCGTCCTCATCAGGGCCGGACCGATACCTATGAAACGGGTAATGCCTTTTCGCTTTATCAGTCCAGATACCTCAGCATACAAAGCATCTTCCTCCTTCCCCGATTGCATGATATCGGATAGGATCAGTGTTTTAACTGCATGTTGGCGCTGCTGGTTAAGGTAGTCCAGTGCGATAGAGAGGGAATTCAGGTCGGAATTATAGGTATCATTAATGATGGTACATCCATGCAATGCCTTTAGCATCTCAAGTCTCATGGCCACCCGGTTCAGGTCAGCAATGCGTGACTGGATAACCACAGGAGGCATTTCAAGCAGCAACATCAGGGAGACAACGTGCATTGCATTCTCAATGGAAGCCTTGTCCTGAAAAGGCAACAGCAATTCGAAGTTGATATCCCCGAATGTGATATCCAGCATGGTCCCATCCCCCGCATCTTCGCCCTTTAATACCCTGACATCGCTTTCTTTCCCGAATGACCATGTGAATAATTTCTCCGCCTTGAATTGCTTTCCGACAACCTTGTTAACCACATCCTGTTCACTGCTGTAGATTATTTTAGATGCATTTTTAAACAGGATAAGTTTTTGCCTGAGCTTCTCTTCAATATCCTTGAATCCCTCCTGATGGGCCTCCCCTATATTGGTGAATATCCCTATGGATGGCCTGATAATGGATTCCAGCCTGATCATTTCACCTGGACGGGAAATACCCGCCTCAAAAATCCCTGTTTCAGTACTTGGTTCCAGCAATAATACAGAAAGGGGCACTCCAATCTGGGAATTATAGCTTTTTGGACTTCTGACAATTTTCTGGTCCGGTGACAGGGCCTGGTTGATCCATTCCTTGACAATGGTTTTACCATTGCTGCCTGTAATTCCAATGATCCTGCAGCCATGCCTTTTTCTATGTGCTGCAGCCAGTTCCTGTAAGGCCTTCAGGGGATCCTTAACCAGGATATAGGATGCATCTCTGGCTGGAGACGTTGGAAGTTCCTCGACAAGAAAAGCTTTTATCCCGCGCTCTGTCAGTTCGGAAATGAATGAATGCCCGTCGTGGCGGTCCCCCCGTATGGCGACAAAAAGGGAGGCTTCAGGTTGGTGGATGGTCCGGCTGTCAGTACTGATGCCGCTGATCACCTCCTCCGGAGAACCCCTTAGTTCCCCTCCAACCATGACAGCTATTTCCCCTGTAGTATATTTATCCATTATTCAGTGCGAGCAACATTATAACATTTCCTGCATAGCGGTTCATAGAGATCTTTCTCACCCAGCAGCACAAGTTTTTCGGCTTTCAATTTCCTGTGTGTATGATGGGCCAGGTACCCGCACCTGACACAGATGGCATGGACCTTTGTGACATATTCAGCAGTGGCAATGAGTCCGGGAATGGGCCCAAAAGGCCTACCCATGAAATCCATATCCAGTCCCGCGACAACCACCCTGATACCCTGATTGGCGAGGGAATTGCATACTTCTATCAGTCCCATATCAAAAAACTGTGCTTCATCCACTGCCACAACATCCACATCGTTTGCCAGCAGTAGTATGTTTCCAGCCGTGGATACAGGTGTTGACCGGATGGCATTCTCATCATGTGAAATAACCTCATCCTCAGAATAGCGAACATCAATCTGGGGTTTGAATATCTCCACTTTCTGCATGGCAATGGTGGCTCGCTTCAGACGCCTGATCAATTCTTCAGTCTTACCTGAAAACATGGACCCTGTAATTACTTCGATCCATCCTCTTTTTTCCGTCTTATTTGTCGGGGTCTCTATGAACATAGGGTAAGAAAATCCTTTTTTTATCGTTATTTTTACAAAAATAATGCACATTTATGGAAAGCAAGTATAATATCACTGAAATAATCACCCAGATTGGAGATATAGGAGAAATGATCAGCCGGATGAAAGCAGAAGGCCCTGTTCCTGCTATTGAAATAGATATCGTCCTGGAGAAAATCAGGAAGCTTTACACCGATGTTTCCAACCTGAAAGATTTTGATCTTCCAGCAGCAAAGCATCCAGCAGAACCGGTGATAGTGAAAGACGTTAAAGAGAAAGCCGAAATACCGGCCAAACACGATACGGTGCAGGAAGAAACAAGCGTAGCAATGCCAGAAAGTAAGCCAAGCGAAGAACCAGCCACGATTGCAGATAGATTCAAGGGAGAAAAAAAATTCATTAATGAAAGACTTGGTGATAATGGGACCAGGCAGGACATTTCATCAAAACTTCAGTCCAAACCCATTCGTGATATAGGAACATCCCTTGGCCTGAACGACCGCTTCAAACTGATCAACGAGCTATTCAACGGGGATAAGGACAGTTACCAGCAGACCATTAATGTACTTAATAGTGCCACCAACTTCAATGAAGCTTTTAACTACATCAGTACTTCCTATGACTGGGACATGGAAGATGACTCCGTCCTGATGTTACTTGACCTGGTCAGAAGAAAATTCATAGTGAATAAGAATGAGTAAACTTTATGTCGTCCCCACTCCTATAGGGAACCTGGAAGATATTACCCACCGGGCTATCAGGATACTGGAAGATGTCGATCTGATCCTGGCAGAAGATACCAGGAAAACCGGGATACTTCTCAGGAGATACAAGATTACCAAGAAAATCCTTTCACATCACAAATTCAATGAACACAAATATGTTGACCGGCTCAGCGAAAGGATATTAAAAGGGGAATTGATGGCCCTTGTATCTGAGGCTGGCACTCCGGGCATTTCGGATCCGGGATACCTGCTCATCCGGGAATGTATCAGAAAACAGGTTGAAGTAGAATGCCTGCCTGGACCGACAGCATTTGTCCCCGCCCTGGTGGCATCCGGACTTCCCTGTGACAGGTTCGTCTTTGAAGGATTCCTCCCTCAAAAAAAAGGAAGGCAAAAAAGATTGAATGAACTTAAGGAAGAAACCCGTACCATCATACTCTATGAATCCCCACATAGAATCCGTAAATGCCTGCAACAGCTCATCGATGTATTCGGGGAAAACAGACCGGCCTGCCTGGCCAGGGAGCTTACCAAGATCCATGAAGAATTCAGCAGGGGAACACTTGAGGAGATCCTGCTGAGACTGGGAGATGCTGATCCAAAAGGGGAATGTATCATAATGCTTGAAGGCAGATAGGACCGGAATGTACGATTTCGTACACATGTTGTGTTAAAACCGTTCACTTATCTAAGGGAAAATACTACCCTTCCAGACTCTTATTTCATTGACCAACTGAATCTTAATCATTTTGGCACAATTGATGGAATTTATCATACGGGGTTTGACAACGTGGAGGAAAATTATGAAAATACTGGCTAGATCAATTTTTGTCCTGTTATTCCTTATGACAGGCAGTATTGGAATGCTTGGTCAAAACACCCTTCTTGTTAATGATATCCAACCCTTACTGACTTATACCTCTAACATTCAAAGCGAAGTTGAGCTGAGCGCAGAATTCACTGCCAGCAGTTACATGTTTTATATGGAAGAGAAAATACAATTGGAGGATTGGATGATCAAGCAAAGTGAATGGAA
>CAZXOJ010000053.1:0-18775 GCA_964642325.1 uncultured Bacteroides sp.
TGTTATTTTCATGCCGTTCTCAAAAGACTGTAACTAAGGTTGCCGACCCGACAAAGACGATTATAGAAAGCTCCGGGGCAGAGGTTATTTTTACCACTGGGCATTCTTTTGAAACGATGAAAGTTAAAAGGATGAACGTTGATTTCGTTATTAATGGAATCAAGGATAACTTCAATGGAAATATGGCTGTTTCACGTGACAGCCTGATAGCCATTTCCATCATTCCATTTTTAGGCTTTGAGGCTGTTAGAATACTGTGCACAGAAGACAGCATAATTGTGATAAACCGTACTGACAGAACATATCACGCATCCTCGCTTGACTATTATCTAAAAAAGTATAATATTCCAGTTGGATTTGATGATTTGCAAGCTTTATTGGTAAATGAAGTCTTTTTTTACGGGGATGATTATGAGGATACAGACTATAATAGGAAGATTAAAATAGAGGATGGGAGGATTCTTTATACTATAGAGACATTATTGGGAAATATGAAAATGACAAATCAAGAAATCGCTGCGGATAGTGCCTGTCATAAAATTCGTGATGTTTTTATAATTGACTATCAGAGAAATATACAAATGAAAGCCTGGTATAAGGATTATAATGGATGTGAAAAAGAATCTTTTCCAAATGGAATCTCGATAGATATTCAGGATAAAGTCAGTGCTATTAGTCTTGACATAGAATATGGCCAGGTAATGTTTGATGAAAAGATCAATGTGAAATTTGAAATTCCTGATGGTTATTCAAGAGTATATATGTGATTAATATGATAAACAGGTCAAATATAAGAATAGGCCTGATAGCTTTAGTTATCATAATAATATCGGGATACCTTAATAATACCTGTGCCCAGACTAAAGACGAACTGGAAAAAAGGAAAGGGAAAACCCAGGAAGAAATTGCTTACACCAACAGGTTGCTGGAGGAAACTCAACAGAAAAAACAAACAAGCCTTAACCGGGTTAGGATACTTAATAGGAGAATACAATTAAGAAATCAACTACTCAGGTCAATTAACCAGGAGATATCGCTTATCACTGAAGAAATAGGTCAAAAGCAGAACCTGATAACCGAACTGGAAAGTGATATGGAATTGGTTAAAAGGCAATATGAGATGCTTGTTCAGTTTGCTTTCTGGAACAAGAACAAAAATGACAGGCTCATGTTTATTCTATCCGCTGATAATTTCAATATGGCATACAAGCGAATGAAGTATATTCAGCAATATACCAGGCACAGGAAAGAGCAAGCACTGCTGATAATGTCTATGCAAAATGAATTGAAAGTGGAAATAGAAGAATTGGAAAAGATAGTTTTACAAAAAGAAGCTCTTGCCCTGCAGAAAGCTGGTGAAAATAGGAATCTTGAAAGAGAGAGGCGGAACAAGGACAATATGGTTAAGGAGTTGAGCGGACAAGAAAAGGAGCTTAAGAAAAAAATTGCAGAGACTAATAAAATAGCCAGGAGGCTGGAAAAAGAAATTGCTGCTATTATTACGGCAGAAGCAAGCAAAGGACGGTCAAGGAATATGTATGATCAGCTTACTCCGGAAGAAAAACTGATATCAAATAATTTTCAAGGAAATAAAGGAAAATTACCCTGGCCAACTGAAAGAGGTGTAGTTACCAGCCGCTTTGGAAAGCATCAGCATGCCGTGCTAAAACAGGTCACCGTCCAAAATGATGGGATTGATATAAGTACTGTACAGGGGGCTGAGGCCAGGGCATTGTTTGGTGGGGCAGTCAGCAAAGTTGTTGCTATATTAGGGGCTAACTACACCGTAATTATCAGACATGGGAATTTCCTGACCGTATATCAGAATCTGGTAAATGTAAGAGTAAAGCCTGGAGATAGGGTTACGGTAAAACAGGTTCTGGGGACAGTATTTACGGAAGAAGAATCAAACTCAACGATGCTTCATATTGAGATATGGAAAGAATTAAACAAACAGAACCCTGAAGATTGGTTGAGTCGTAAATAAAAGTTTGGAAAAATTATTATAATTTAGCAAGTGAAAAGGTAACCCTAGCCACATTTCTGCAGTATAAATAGCATGTTAATGAATTATCCTGGTATGGAGAGAGTGCTTAATATTACATCCAGAATAGAAAGCCTGAGAGAAGTTGAAAAGATGGTCGATGAAATTTCAACAGCCTGCAGCATGAGTTCTGAGGTGTATGGAAATGTACTGATCGCAACATTGGAGGCGGCCAATAATGCTATTCTGCATGGCAACAAGCTGGATGAGAACAAAGATGTAAATCTGGCCTTTACATGGGATGAAAGCAGTTTAGAACTGGTTGTAACAGACCAGGGAAAAGGTTTCAACTATAAGGATATTCCAGACCCGACAGCTCCTGGAAATGTAGAGAAGGTTAACGGAAGAGGAGTGTTCCTGATGGAAAAACTTTCCGACGATATTAACTTCATGGAAAATGGAAGTAAAGTCACTTTGACATTTAATCTGTAGAAATTGGCCATACATTTTCACGAAAAAGAATTATCGGCTGGAATAAAAAATAAAAACCTCCTAAAAAAATGGCTTAAGGATCTGATAGAACAGGAGCATGCCAGCCCTGGACAGATCAATATTATTTTTACTTCAGACAGCCATTTATTAGAGCTAAATGAAAAGTACCTTTCCAAGGATTATCTCACAGACATAATTACATTCGATTACTCTGATAGTCAGAGAGTTGCAGGTGATTTGTTCATCAGTATTGCCCGCGTATTGGAAAACTCAAAGACCTTTAGTGTTACCTTTGAAATGGAACTTAAGAGGGTAATTGTTCATGGTGTACTACACCTGTTGGGCTATGGTGATGGATCCGAAAAGGAGAAATCCCAGATCAGGCGAATGGAAGACAAATACCTGCTTATTTCCCCTGAAATATAGAAAAGAGGACCAATCGGTCTTTTAAATTACATTTATGTAAATTTATAGAAATATTTCTGCTAGATGATAGAGATGTATGATGTGATAGTTGTTGGTGCTGGGCATGCCGGAAGTGAAGCCGCCGCCGCTGCTGCCAATATGGGATCGCATGTGTTGCTGATTACAATGGATATGACAAAGATTGCACAAATGTCATGTAATCCTGCCATGGGGGGCATTGCGAAAGGGCAAATGGTTCGTGAGATTGACGCACTTGGAGGTTATAGTGGAATCGTAACTGATGCGTCAATGATTCAGTTCAGAATGCTGAACCGGTCAAAGGGACCTGCCATGTGGAGTCCCAGGGCTCAGTGTGACAGAATGAGATTTACCCAGATATGGAGAGAAACCCTTGAGAAAATACACGGTATTGATTTCTGGCAAGATATGGTTACGGAATTAATTACTGAGGGTGGACGGGTTTCAGGTGTAAAAACAATGATGGGCATTAAGTTCAAGAGCAAAACCGTAATTCTTACGAATGGCACTTTCATCAATGGTTTAATGCACGTTGGGCGAAACACGCAAAAGGGAGGCAGGGCTGGAGAGCCTCCTTCTTATGGAATAAGTGAACAATTAAGGGAATTTGGATTTGAGGTTGGAAGAATGAAAACCGGAACACCTGCCAGGCTGGATGGAAGGACAATAAATTTTTCATTGATGACGGAACAGAAAGGAGATAACGAAGGGAAAAAATTCTCTTTTCTCCCATATAAGGTAGATTATAGTTTTCATAAAAGTTGTTTTATCGCTTATACAAATACGGAAACTCATAAAGCATTGGAGAAAGGCTTTGTGGATTCACCGTTGTACAACGGAACGATTGAAAGTATCGGGCCAAGATATTGCCCGAGCATAGAAGATAAAATTGTTACTTTTTCAGAGAAGGATCAGCATCTCTTGTTTCTCGAGCCAGAGGGACTGAACACAAATGAGTATTACATAAATGGATTCTCAAGTTCTTTGCCATGGGACGTTCAACTGAAGGCGCTCAGAAAGATAAAAGGTTTGGAAGATGTGAAAATTTTCAGGCCTGGTTATGCTATTGAATATGATTACTATCCGCCAACTCAGCTAACTCACGCCCTGGAAACAAAAAACATAGAAGGCTTGTTTTTTGCCGGGCAAATAAATGGTACTACGGGATATGAAGAAGCTGCCGCCCAGGGTATCATGGCTGGGATCAATGCACACAAGAAAGTAAAAGGTGAAGATGAATTTTTACTAGAGAGAGATAATTCTTATATCGGAGTGTTAATTGATGACCTGGTTACAAAAGGGGTTGATGAACCTTATAGAATGTTTACTTCAAGGGCAGAATTCAGGATATTGCTGAGACAGGATGATGCAGATGAGAGGTTGACAAGAATGTCATATGAAACAGGACTTGCTGATAAAGAAAGGGTGGACTTGCTTGAAGAGAAAACAAGTAAAAGAAACAAGGTGATTTCTTTTTTACGAGATATAAGTATTGCTCCGGTAGATGTGAATGAAAAGCTAAAGGAATTGGGAACCTCCGGGTTGAAACAAAAAGTAAAAAGTATTAACCTGATCGAGAGGCCTCAAATTGGTATTAAGGATATCTGGGAAAATGTTCCGGGCTTTAAAGAATTTATGACCCAAAAATTGCGACTTACAAAGGATGATGAGATTGTAGAGTCGGCAGAAATAACAATAAAGTATGCGGGCTATATTGAGCGTGAAAGAAAATTGGCTGAGAAGATTAAGAGATTGGAAAAGATAAAATTGGATGACGGTATTGATTATAATGGTTTAAAGTCAATTTCTACTGAAGCCAGGCAGAAGTTGAGTCGGATAAAACCTAAAACAATCGGTCAGGCTAGGCGAATTAGTGGAGTGTCTCCTTCGGACATAAGTGTTTTGTTAGTATATATGGGTAGATAATTGTTCCACGTGGAACAATTGTATGCGGTGAAAGAAGAAATAATTAAAAGAATAAGCAATAATGGAGAATGACAAGGCAGATCTAATTAAGGGATCTATCCGGACTATTCCGGATTATCCTAAGAAAGGAATACTTTTCCGAGATATTACAACATTATTGAAGGATGAGGTAGCCTTTCAAGAAACCAATGAAAATCTTGTGAGTCATTCTCGTGGATTCGACACCTTTGATTTTGTTGTTGGGATAGAATCCCGGGGATTTATTTTTGGATCCGTATTGGCAAATCGATTAGGTAAAGGTTTCATCCCAATTAGAAAACCGGGGAAGCTGCCTGCTGAGGTTAATTCTGTAGATTATGAACTGGAATATGGAACTGACACCGTTGAAGTGCATGTAGATGCCATTGTAAAGGGCTGCAGATATCTGGTGATTGATGATTTATTGGCAACTGGTGGAACTGCAAATGCATCCTGTGAGCTAATTGAAAAATGTGGTGGTATCGTAGTAGGTTGTTTGTTTGTTGTTGAGCTACCTGATCTGAAGGGCAGAAAAGCCTTAAAGAATAGAGTTGTTTCGTCCTTAGTTCAGTTTGAAGGAGAGTAAGTTATTGTTGTACTAATACCAGGGCAGTAAACCGGCAAACACAATCGATCATATGAGTAATACCCTGGAAAATGAACGGTATGATTACCTAAAATCGATAATTGAAGTACTTCCTGACAAACCTGGTGTATACCAGTATTTTGATAAAAATGGAAATTATCTATACGTAGGAAAAGCCAGGGATCTTAAAAAGAGAGTATCTTCTTATTTCACAAAATCGAATAAAGATAATTTTAAGGTAAGGACGCTGGTAAAGAGAATTGCCAGTATCAAACATATTGTTGTATCAAATGAGTCTGATGCATTATTGCTGGAGAATAATCTTATTAAAAAGCACCAGCCCCGATACAACGTATTGCTAAAGGATGACAAAACTTTCCCATGGATTTGTGTAAAGAATGAACCTTTTCCAAGAGTCTTTTATACTCGTAATATTATTCAGGATGGCTCCGTGTATTACGGTCCATATACTTCTGTAGTTATGGTTAAGACTCTTCTGGAGATGATACGGCAATTATTTCCACTAAGGAACTGTAAATTGAACCTGGCCAGGGAGTATATCGAGAGAAAAAAGTATAAAGTTTGTTTGGAATATCATATGGGCAATTGTAAGGCTCCATGCATAGATCTTGAAAAACAGGTTGATTATGGTGAATATGTGAAACAGATTCACCAGATATTAAAGGGAAATATTTCTCAGGTATCTAGCCAGCTGAAAAAAATCATGAAATTATATTCTGCTGATTACAAGTTTGAGGAGGCGCAATTAATAAAATCAAAAATTGAAATACTTGATAAGTATAGAAGCAAATCTACAATCGTAAATCAAAGGATAAATAATGTAGATGTATTCTCGATAGTTGAGGAGGAAGGATTTGCTTACGTAAACTATTTGAAGGTTGTAAGTGGAGCGATTGTTCAGGCACATACAGTAGAATTAAGAAAGAAACTCGATGAATCAACCAAGGATCTCCTGTCCCTGGCGATAATTGATATTCGTCAGAAGATAAATAGTGATGCCCGGGAGATCATCGTCCCATTAAGATTAGAACTCCCGCTCGGGAATATTAAGTTTGTTGTGCCAGTCAAAGGTGATAAGAAGCATCTTTTGGAGCTTAGTGAAAGAAATGCAAAGTATTATCAATTGGAACGGAACAAAAAAATAGTACAATCTAAAACAGAAAATAGGACTTCCAGGATCCTTGAATCCATGAAAAAAGACCTTAGGTTGAAGGTCCTGCCAAAACATATTGAATGCTTTGATAATTCAAATTTGCAGGGAACAGATCCGGTAGCCGCATGTGTTGTTTTCCGAAATGCTATACCCAGCAAGAAAGAATACAGGCATTACCATGTGAAAACCGTAGAGGGACCGGATGATTTTGCATCAATGGAGGAAATCATTTTCAGGCGTTACAAAAGATTGATTGACGAAAAGCAGGCCCTTCCTCAGTTAATTGTTATAGACGGTGGTAAAGGGCAGTTAAACGCTGCCGTTAAAAGCTTGGAAAAGTTAAACCTTCGTGGGAAAATGGCGATTATTGGTGTGGCCAAAAAACTGGAAGAATTATACTTTCCTGGGGATAAGGTCCCATTGTACATTGATAAAAATGCTGAAACATTAAAAATCATACAGCAACTCAGGAACGAAGCCCACAGGTTTGGCATTACATTTCACCGTGATGTTCGAAGCCGTTCAATGACACAATCAGAGCTGGATACAATAAAGGGGATCGGCGAGCAGACAAAACAACGGCTTTTGCTTCATTTTAATTCTGTGGATGGGATAAGGAATGCAGGGTTTGAATCATTGAAAGGAGTAATTGGCTCTGGAAAAGCCAACATTCTGGTCAATTATTTCAATAATGATGGTGAGTGATTGTGATTTGAATATTACACCCTATTTCTTACGTGCTACCACGTAATTTACCAGGTCTTGAAGGGACTTGTTGTGCTGATTATCAGGCATTTCGCCTAATATTTCCATGGCTTCATCACGATATTCGAGCATTTGCTTTTCACTGTATTCCAGACCCTTATATGAGCGGGCAAAAGCGATTACTTCCTGTACTTTTCCGGCATTATTATTATGCTTTCTTATTGTACGGATAATATGTTTCCGTTCTTTCTCCGGACAGACTTCGAGGGCATGAATCAGGGGAAGTGTAAATTTTTTCTCTTTGATATCATTACCGGTCGGTTTTCCGATAAATCCTTTTTGCTGATAATCGAATAAGTCATCCTTTATTTGAAATGCCATCCCAACTTTTTCACCAAAAATCCTCAATTTTTCAGTTAGCTCCTTATCCTGACAGGCAGACCAGGCCCCACAGGCAGTGCAAGCCGCTATGAGGGTGGCTGTTTTTTTTCTTATAATTTCGAAATATTCATCTTTTGTAATATTCAGTTTTCTTGATTTTTGCATTTGCATTAACTCTCCTTCGCTCATTTCCCTGACTGCATCCGATACAAGACTTAGTAATTCATACTCTTTTTCTTTTACGGACAATAGTAAGCCCTTGGCCAGTAGATAATCTCCCAGCAACACTGAAACTTTTGATTTCCACAAGGCATTAATGGAGAAAAAACCTCTGCGTTCATAGGATTCATCAACCACATCATCGTGAATTAAAGAGGCAGAATGGAGTAATTCTATCAGGCTGGCTGCATTATAAGATGAGGGAGTGATTTCCCCGCAAAGTCCGGCCGTAAGAAAAACAAACATAGGCCTCATCTGTTTTCCTTTACGCCTCAGCAGATAGTTCGTGATTACGTTTAAAAGCGGAATATTACTTTTCATAGAATCACGGAAATGCTTTTCAAATTGCTGCATTTCGGGAAAAATCGGTTTTCGGATTTCTTTGAGGAGCGACATCCGCAAGGGGCTGATTGGTAAAGGGGTAAAAATAGGAATAAAATGGTTTAAACGGCTGAGTATTTGGCTAGAAAGATTCTAAATCTCTGATTTAAATATAGATGGGATTGAAAATTTGAATTTTATCATACATTTGAGAATAGATATTTATATATTTGTATCTGTAAATAATGCTAAACACGGTTGATATGAAATTCGATAAGCTGAGTCCCGAAGAGTTGGAAAAGGCCGCAAATATGCTTAAGGCAATTGCTCACCCAATGAGAATCGCCATTCTGAATTATCTTGATAACGGTAAAAAATTGACTGTTACGGAAATACATGAGTTATTAAAGATTGAACAATCAACCACTTCTCACCATCTTGGAATTCTGAAGGACAAGGGTGTTTTAGCTTCGAAGAGAGAAGGGAAGAATACCTATTATTTCCTGAAGCATCAAAATCTCAGCAGCATAGTAGATTGTGTAAGCCAGTGTGCTTGTATTTAAGTTAGATGGCAAATATCAGGGTTACAAAGAGTTTTACTTTTGAAATGGCCCATGCTCTGTGGAATTATGATGGACCTTGCAGGAATATTCACGGTCATTCTTATCAATTATATGTGACGGTTTCAGGACAGCCGAGTAAGGATTTAAACAACACAAAACTCGGAATGGTAATTGATTTTTCCGATCTAAAAAAGATTATCAATCAAAATGTTGTAGACTTTTTTGATCATTCTGTAGTGATCAGTTCTAGGGCCAGTCAACCTGATATTAAACGAGTAGAACAAATGTTTGAAAAGTTTTATGTAGTTGAGTACCAGCCAACCTGTGAAAACCTGGTTATAGATATGGCAGAAAGAATCCGGACCCGGCTGCCAGCTTATGTCTCTCTTTTCAGTCTCCGCCTGGTGGAAACAGCCACGTCTTATGCAGAATGGTTTGCGGCAGATAATCAATAGATCCCTTCTGTGTTTGTAACGCAGGTTTTTCTTATCTTTCCACATGGAACAGAAGAAGCTTTTTCTTTTAGATGCTTATGCGCTGATTTTCAGGGCATACTATGGTTTTATCCGGGCTCAGATTATCAATTCTAAAGGAATAAATACATCTGCTATATACGGATTCACAGCTACCCTGGAGGAGATATTAAGAACAGAATCTCCTTCACATATCGCTGTGGTTTTTGATCCACCTGGTCCAACTTTCAGGCATACAAAATTCCCTGCATATAAGGCCAACAGGGACGCCACCCCGGAAGAGATAAAACAATCAGTCCCATGGATAAAGAAAATAATTGAAGCTTATAATATTCCAGTGATTGAAGTTCAGGGATATGAGGCTGATGATGTCATTGGAACCATGGCCTGGAAAGCCAGGGATAAAGGATTTGATGTTTATATGATGACCCCTGATAAAGATTTTGCCCAACTGGTTAAGGACAGGGTATTCATGTACAAACCAAGAAGGTCCGGAAAAGAATCAGAAATCATTGGAACTCAGGAAGTAAAAGAAACATTTCAGGTTCAGGATCCCCGGCATGTCATTGATGTACTGGCATTATGGGGAGATAGTTCTGACAATATTCCTGGAGCTCCCGGGATTGGAGAGAAGACTGCCAAGAAATTGATCTCTTCATACCAGACCATTGAAAACCTTTTCGAACATACTGACGATCTGAAGGGGAGGGTGCAGGAGAGTATCCTGCAGAATAAGGAGCAGATAGAATTATCAAAGGATCTTGCCACCATAAGGCTTGATGTTCCCGTTGAATTTGATGAAAATAAATTATTATTTGACGGAGCTAAAAAGGATGAACTTATCAGTTTGTTTCAGGAGCTAGAGTTTAAAACACTGGCTACGAGGGTGTTATCTTCCATTGTTGACAGGAAAGAACCTACCGGTATTGAACAAGGATCCCTATTCCAGGAGCCGGGATCAGCAACTGGCACATTTTCCAATTTAAAAACACTGAAAGATATTGATCATAATTATCGCTGTGCAGACAGCCCCGAGCTTATTGAGGATTTAATTCATGAGTTATTGAAACAACCAGCTTTCTGTTTTGATACGGAAACAACCAGCATTAATGCAATTGATGCTGAACTGGTAGGGATGGCATTTTCCTGGCATAAGAACCAGGGATGGTATGTACCTGTCCCGGGAGAAAGGAAAAATGCAGAGGAACTTGCCGAAAAATTACGCCATGTTCTGGAGAATGAACATTCTTTGATAGTAGGCCAGAACCTTAAGTATGATATGCAGGTAATGAGAAATTATGGTATTCAACTTAATGGACCTGTGTTCGATACAATGTTAGCACATTACCTGCTACAGCCTGAGCAAAAACATAACCTTAACTATCTCGCGGAAGTTTATCTGGACTACGGAACAATTCATACCGAAGAACTGATTGGTAAGAAGGGCAGCAAGCAGGGAAATATGAGGGATGTCCCAATTGAAAAACTGGTAGATTATGCCTGTGAAGACACTGATGTTACCTGGCAATTATACCTTATTTTGAAAGATGAGCTGAAACAAAATGGGTTCAAGGAATTGTCAGAAAAAATAGAATTTCCCCTGATCAGCGTTCTCGGTACCATGGAAGAAAATGGTGTAAAACTAGACAATGAAGCTTTGGGACTATTTGCTGTTGAACTGGAAGCCGCTCTTCTGAAATTAAGAGATTCAATATATGAACTATCAGGTCAGGAATTTAATATTTCTTCGCCCAAACAGCTGGGAAAGATCCTTTTTGAGAAATTGAAGATAAGTTCAGACGCCAAAAAAACCAAAACAAAGCAATATTCTACCGGTGAAGAAGTGCTGGTACGGCTGATAGATAAACATCCTGTTGTTGAGAAAGTACTTGAATTCAGATCCTTGAAGAAGTTACTCTCCACTTATGTTGATGCCCTCCCAAAAATGATTAATCCCCGCACAGGGTTTATACACACCTCATATAATCAGGCAGTTGCAGCAACCGGGAGGCTTAGTTCCAATAATCCTAACATGCAGAATATTCCCATACGGGAAGAAAAAGGGAGGGAGATCAGAAAATCATTTATTCCAAGGAGTACTGAGAATGTATTATTCTCAGCAGATTATAGCCAGATTGAACTCCGTCTGATGGCTCATATGAGCCAGGACCCGCTGATGATTGATGCTTTTCAGAAGGGGGAGGATATACATACTGCCACTGCTTCCAAGATATTTGAAGTACCTCCTGAAAATGTCACGAAAGAACAACGGGGAAAAGCTAAAACAGCAAACTTCGGCATTATTTATGGAATTTCGGCATTCGGGCTGGCACAACGGTTGAACATCCCACGAACTGATGCAAAGCAATTGATTGACAGTTACTTCAATACCTATGCAAGGGTCAGGACGTACATGGATGAAATGATTCAGACAGCCCGGGAAAAAGGTTATGTTGAGACAATGCTGGGACGTAGAAGATACCTGCGTGATATTTTATCACGGAATGCTGTTGTAAGGGGATTTGCAGAACGAAATGCCATCAATGCGCCAATTCAGGGGTCTGCTGCTGACATCATAAAAATTGCGATGATCAGGATACAGGATCTCCTGTATAGTAATAAATTCAGAACTAAGATGATTTTACAGGTACATGATGAATTGGTTTTCGATGTTTTTAAGACAGAACTGGAGGAGGTAAAACAAATGATAATCCGGGAAATGGAAAATGCCTATACTTTATCCGTTCCCTTAATTGTTGATTTTGGTACCGGGAACAACTGGCTGGAGGCTCACTAGCAATAATTTTATCATTCAATATATGGAAGTAACTATTCAGTATTCAGGAATTCTAGCCGATAAGGCAGGTAAAACAAAAGAACCTTTTTCAGGTGTAAAATCTTTATTTGAAATCAGGGAAATGCTGGCTGTAAGGTATGATGAATTCAGAGAGCTGAGTTATGTGATTTCACTGAATGGAGTAATTGTACATGAAGATGCGGGTATAAAAGAAGGGGACCAGATTGCCCTGCTCCCCCCTGTTCCTGGTGGATGAGGTAATTATTCCGGAAGGTGGAGTGCGGGACTCCTGGCCTCAATGCTGGCGGATTTTTCACCCAGGGCCGTTAAATAGAGATTGGGTTGACCAAATACCTCAACTGCCTTATCTATCCCTGTATCTTTTTCAAGAATGGCCTCCATACGGCCCTTCTGATAATAATATCTGACAGCAATCTCTTCTTTCAATAATTGTTTTATTTCTTCACTGAAATTATTGAGATCCTTTTCATTATCATGAGCCAGCTTTTGTTCAAGAGCTTCAAATTCCTCATCAGCCATATCATAGTATTTTTCTCGCCTGGCTGTTTCTTTGAGTTTTTTCAGTGATTCTTCACTTCTTGTATTGTAGGTAAAATCACGTGATGCTACAAATGTCTGGAAATTTTCATAAATCTGTTCGGTGATCTCAAATTCTTCAATACTTGCAATACTATCGGTACGGGCGGTAAAAATAGTTGCATAATCAAAAATCAGGGATTGGGTCAGCAATGCAATGGTTACCTGGCTGAGTGTCTGGGCTTCGACGGTGAAATCGGGTTGAATCCCTCCACCATCGTATACTTTCCTTCCGTTATCTGTTTGATATTCAGTAATTAGTGAATCTGGAATGGTTCCTACACTCCCGTCTTCATTGCGATTTGAATAATCCAGGGCCTGTATACAACGCCCGGAAGGAATATAGTATTTAGCAGTAGTAACTTTCAGCCGGGTATTATAACTCAATTCACGGGTTGTTTGCACCAGGCCTTTTCCATAGGTACGCTGCCCGATGATGACGGCCCTGTCAAGATCCTGCAGAGAACCAGCTACAATTTCTGAGGCTGATGCTGAACCGCGGCTGACAAGTACCACAACATGTATAGACGTATCAACCGGCAAAAAACGTGTACGGTATACCTGGTCCCATTGTTTTACCCTTCCCTTGGTGCTGACAATTTCCTGTCCCTGAGGGATAAATAGATTGGCAACATCCACGGATTCGATAAGAAGACCACCAGGATTGTCCCTGAGGTCAAGCACAACCCCTTCAAGTCCTGGGTTTTTCTTAAGTTCCAGCAGGGCTGATTTTGTCTCCTGTCCTGCCCCGGTAGTGAAATTGGCAAGACGTATATATCCTACATGATCGTCCAACATACCATAAAAGGGTACATTATTGATGGTTATTTTCTCCCGGATAAGGGATTTCTTGATGGGTGCAGGATGACTGTACCTGCGAATGACCATTTCAAGTGCTGTATTTGGCTTCCCTTTTAAGTGATCGCTGATTTTACTGATCTCCAGGTTTATCATTGACTTACCGTCGATTGAAATGATGGTGTCGCCTGCCTTTAATCCGACCTTACTGGCAGGAAATCCCTCATAAGGTTCAGCGATGATTGCATATTCTCCACTTCTGCGAATAATGGCTCCGATACCACCATATTGCCCGGTGGTCATAAAATTAAAATTTTCACGATCAGATTCAGGAATGTATGTGGTGTAGGGATCAAGCTCCTTCAACATTCCCTTGATACTGTTTTCAACCAGTTTTTCAGGATTTGTTTCATCCACGTAAAACAGGTTTAATTCCCGGAAAAGGGAATAATATATCTCCAGGCTTTTAACAAGCTTGAAATCATCATTGGAGGAAGCAATGAAAAACAGAGAACTGACTGTAATTAATGTAATTCCTGCGATAACTGATACTTTCCTGTTAGATCTCTTTCTACTCATAATCCAGGGTTTCATTAAATGAGGGACAAATATACTAGATATTAACGGATAAAAAGATCAAAAGGTTTACATCACAGGCTTTTTAACGTTTTTTTACATTTCCTGAAAGCCATGATTAATTAATTGGATTTTGGGGCAAAGCCTGCTTTTCAAAACAGATAATTTACAGGTCAATAATTTCAAACTTATGAACCAGGGTATATCCGTTTTCATCAACAAGTGTTAGCAGATAAATACCTTTTTGGGGTGTAATTCCCATTTTATGAATATGCCTGGTAGTCCCAATGAATGTTTTGTTAAGGTGCCAGTAGATCTGCGATGAGGGATGGCGATGAGCGGCTTCAAGGATTATCTCGCCCTTTGATCCATCCATTTCACGTGGCACATATACCCTGGCCGAATGCCTGGGATAGATCATCTCCATGAAATCTATGTCATCCATGGGTTTACAGTCGGGATGTATTTGCGGCAGGATGCGATAATCGGGGTTTTTAGCCCGGTAATACCACTCCTGGACTGGCGGCAATACAAACCAGGATTCATGCCTCATATCGGAAATCGTACGACAATCACTATTGACACGGTACCTTCCGTCGGGGGAAAGATGAATTTTCCTGTGATAGGGACAGGGCAAAGAAGCCTTCCCACTGGCAGGCACGTAGATGGTGTCTATTGAGGGACAAAAAGGTCCGGGAAGATGTCCACTTTTATTGCAAACGGCAACTGGGTACAGTTCATTCACGGGGGACTGGAACCAGGTGCTTCGTGATAGGGTATTGAAAACGTCAAAAAGAACAGGGGCAGCTACTGCAATTCCAGTCAGACCAGGCCGGCCCTCCCCATCGGCATTCCCAACCCAGACCCCAATGGTAAAAAGAGGTGAGGTTCCAACGGCCCATCCATCACGAAAACCAAAACTGGTACCTGTCTTCCAGGCGATTTTACCGCTTGAAGAAAAGCTTTTCCAGCCAGCCTGTGTATAAGGACGGTTGACATCCAGCAGGGATTGGAAGGTGAGCCATACAGAAGCAGCACTAAGTGGATGAGAATTATCAGTTGAGCCCTCATTTACTTCCTTGATTGGCTTGTCATGATAAGTGTACACAGGTGGATGAATGTCATCAGAAAGATATTGTCCTGAGCGATTGTAACGGTCAAGCACCCTGCCCATGGATGCATATATGCCGGTAATCTCCCATAAATTGCCTTCTGCACCTCCGAGGATCAACGAAAGCCCATAATGAGATGCTGGAAATCTAAGAGTTTTAATGCCAAGTTCTTCCAGCTGGTAATAAAATCTTTCAAATCCATGGGTTTGGAGCATCCTTACGGCTGGTATATTTAGAGACCTGGCCAGTGCCCTGCGGGCAGGAACTGCTCCATCATATGTCAAGGTAAAATTTTTAGGTGAGTAACCAGTGTATTGTGTTGGTATGTCCGGGACCAATGTGCCTGGAAGGATCTCTCCTTCTTCCAGCATAAGGCAGTACAAAATTGGCTTAAGAATACTACCTGTACTGCGTGGAGCCTTGATGATATCAACATTACCTCCAAATTCCGGTTGGCCCGGATTTTCGGTATTTCCTACATAGGCCATAACTTCACCAGTAGGAGTATCAAGGACAAGGCAACATGCATTATGTATACTATTGTGCTTGAGGTGCTTATGGTGTTCTTCCAGGATCAGGCTTACGCGTTGTTGCAGTGAAGCATCGATACTTGAATGTACCTTTGAGCCGCGCTGTTGAGTATATACCCTATCCATTAAATGTGGCGCAAGGGCAGGAAGGGGAAATGGTTTGTCTGGCAATGCTTCAAGCTTTGCCAGTTCACAATCAAGGGAGTCAAGCAAAGCATTTTTTCTAAGTCTTTCAAGTAACTGGTTTCTTTTCTGGATCAGCAATGACCGGTTTTTTCCGGGATGGATCAATGAAGGGGCATTTGGTAAAACGGCAAGTGTGGCAGTTTCAGCCCAGGAAAGCTGTTCAGGGGGACGGCCATAGTATCGCCATGAAGCAGCGTCAATACCTACTACATTTCCGCCGAATGGTGCATGTGAGGCATACAGACAGAGAATATCCTCCTTTGACCGGGTCAATTCAAGCCTCGACGCCAGTACCGTTTCTATAATCTTTTCCGGGATGGTACGGGACTTCCCCTTCCTGGAAAGCCGGATTACCTGCATGGTCAGGGTGCTGCCCCCGCTGACTATTTCGCCATTGTTAAGGTTCTGTATCAGGGCCCTGAACAGGGAGAGAGGATTGACACCTGGGTGATAATAAAAGAAACGGTCTTCAAACAAGATGGCTGCCTTTTTATATTTCTCAGGGAGGGAATCCACTGGTGGAAATCTCCATTGTCCATCATCTGCAATTCTTGCACCAAGCAGCTCCCCGTTTCTGTCAAGTAAAACGGTACTGTACGGATCATTAAATAGTGGGCGTGGAAGGGAAAACCAGAATAGTCCGGAAAAGATCAGGAAAAGTCCCAGGGCCAGTTGCCAGTTAAATAATCTTAATTGTCCTTTCATAAGCGGGACCCCAAAGAATCATTACTTCTTTTTCTTGCTAGATTTGGCTTTGGGGTTATAATCAATTGCAAGCTGTATCCAGGATTCAAGATCTTTATCCATATCCGTGCCCTCGGGTTCAACAAAGACGAATCCCTTCATAGGCCGTTTGGTAAAATCCATTTCCCGGCATCCCTTTCTTTTCAGGGCAGTGTCATAAATATCAGGATCAATCCTAGCCATCAGATTATCACGGATTATCCCTACGCACATCTTGTCATCGACCATGAAAGTGAGTCCGCCCATCATTGCTTTTTCTGCATAAGCGACGTTTTTTTCTTTCAGGACCAAGCGCATACGGTCAGCTAGAAACTCATTATATGCCATATTTTAAGTTTTATTTCTGATCATTTATATTGAATTATTCATTCCCCACTGGTTATGTGAACCCACTTGCCTGCCGTGCTGGCATTAACGCCGGCATCATACATGGCTTCACAATAAACAGCAGGAAGATAGTACTTTCCAAGATACGCGGCATTCAACTGAATAACATAGGTATTGGTACCGTGCCGTTTGAGATCAAAGTAAGTATACACTCTATCATCACGGATATCCAGGTATGATGGCTGGTCCGCAGCATGGACAGACTTGAAGTCATCCATGCGGGTATTGTGGATCTCCCAGCCTGAAGGAAATATCTGAGATAGTGCCATGTCCTTATATATGTGGACCCCAAAAGGATTGGTAATAGTGACATGAGCCAGAAAATCAGTACCTTGAATAAGTCGTGTAACGTCGACAGGATTACCTCCCATGTTCGTGTATCTCACAGAAAGATTAAGGTTATGCCGGGCAGCAGTTTCTTGTCCTGCTTTTGGTATTCCTTCCATGGTAAGCCTGGCAAATATTACACCCTCACCTTCGTTCTCTACCATGATCTTTCCGTCGGCCCTGCTTCCTGTGTCGAGGTCTACCTGTACAACAGACAATTTTGTACTGGCTGTTGTTTTTCTGCCACCATTAAATTGGTAAGTAAATTTTAATTCCCTTGAACTGGCATCACTGCCGGCAAATTTTGACATAGCCAGGAGGCAATATGCCGTTGTCTGTGTACTCATCCAGTGTCTGCTCCGTAATTCATCAGATATTTTCCGGGCGAGGAATATGCCCTCAGAACGTTTATCCAGCAGGGCAAGCGTTTCCAGTATCATGGCCCAATCCCTTTCCCTTGAGCCATAGCTGTAGTTAAATCCAGCGTATTCTGGGATTTCAGGCACACCCTGTGCAATCAACATGTTGGCTGATGCTGACTGACCAGCCAGGGCATATGCCGCTGCCAGTCGCCACCGGGCCTGTATGGAAATGGTTTCCATCTCGCGTAACCTGTTCATAGCACCCAGCTCAGGCTCTCCTGCAAGTGCGAGTGTATATAAACGATATGCCTGTACCAGGTCATCCATCCTGTATTTGTCACCTGACATTTTCCACCGCCTGGCCTCTTTGCGCTGGTATCTCAACCATGGTTTTTTAAAGTTTACTGGCAAGGCATAACCTTTGGTTTCAGCTTCCAGGAGAAAGTGTCCGGCATAGGAAGTAGACCAGGCATTTTCCTCCACTGAATTCGGCCAATATGCAAAACCTCCTGAAGGAAGCAGGAAAGACTGAATTCGCTTGATGGCGGCCTTTACATTGACCTCTGTTTTTGTTCTGGCTGCATTGTTTAATTCAGTAATATCCCCAAGGAAGAGTTGGGGAAATGCAGCGGATGTAGTTTGTTCAATGCATCCATGAGGATAAGCCAGCAGGTATTTTAGCCTTCGTCCAAAGTCAATGGGAGGGATAGAAGATACTTCCAGGCTTGCTGTATTGGTTCCTTGCATTCCGGGAAGTGTATAATCCCTGTTGAGCGTTTGTCCTGGTTCAACTACCTCATCAATGAACTCAGTGATTGGGGGATTGGGATTTCTTATATCTAGTTCTATCTCATAAGAAGCAGTTTCAGAGCCACTTGTTGCAATTACTTTTACCTTTCCTACACCCAGTGCATCTCTCACCTTTAATCCAAAGGTGCATTGTTGATCACCCGTCTGGCTGAATAAAAGTTGTTGCGCTGGATTACTTTGCAGGTTGAAAAACTCATTTACCTCAAGCTTGACACTTACCTCTTTGATTTTTTCCTCCATGGCAAACACCGTAACAGGGAGCT
>CAZXOJ010000054.1:0-18766 GCA_964642325.1 uncultured Bacteroides sp.
GAAAAGGATAAACAATGGACTGAATTGGGAACCTCGGTCGCATGGGGCTGGCAACAGGGATGTATGTTGCAGTTTATCCCTGGTTCAGCCTCAAAAGTGATCTGGAATGACAGGCAGGATGATCAGTTTGTCTGCCACATCAGAGACATCCTGACCGGGGAGCAAAAAACCCTTCCATTTCCCATATACACCCTGAGCCCGGATGGAAGAACCGCTCTTTCAGTAGATTTTGAAAGGATCAATGACCTCAGGCCAGGTTATGGCTATGCAGGGATCCCCGATCCAAACAGGGAGGTCCTTGCTCCTGAAAATGCGGGGATATACAGATGTGATCTGGAAACCGGTGAGAAGGAGTTGATCATATCCATTGCGGACATGAACAGCATGCCTCTGGAGGAAAGCGATGATCCGACTTTCAATTATTTTCATACGGAAAGGAACTGGTTTAATCACCTTCTTATTAACACCGATGGTTCAAGGTTTGTCTTCTTGCACAGGTGGACATTACCTCCAGTGTTAAAAAAGGGAGGCTTCGGGACGTTGATGTATTCTTCAGACCTGGAAGGGGAAGACATTCGGATAGTGGATGGATCTGGCTATACCTCACATTTTATATGGCGCGATCCAGACCACCTGGCCATGTGGACAAAGCACAGTGGACAGGACGGATTTTTTCTTTTCAAAGATGACGGTTCAGATACTGCTGTACAGATCGGTGAGGGGATCATGACCAGGAACGGGCATAATACCTATCTGCCTGGTAATGAATGGATACTGAATGACACCTATCCCGATAATGAAAGAATGCAGCATGTTTACCTGTATCATGTCCCGACAGGGAAACGTATACCCATCGGAGATTTTTACCTGGATCCGGACTACAAAGGGGAATGGCGCTGTGACACACATCCACGGTTCTCACCCGATGGCAGCAAAGTAGTCATTGACTGCCCGGTGGGGGAACAGGGGCGGCAGCTGGTACTATTGGATATCCGTGAAATTGTAGAAAAATAAATTTATCAATCATACAATGAAATTTATAAAAGCTCTTCCAGTCTTATTTTGCTTCCTATTTTCTAATATTTTAGCAGGATTGAGTCCAGGCGATTTGCGTTGCGAATACCTCGAAGATCCTCTCGCGGTGGATATACTTCAACCACGCCTCAGCTGGGTCAATATAGCTGAGACTGGAGAAAGGGGACAGTACCAGGCTGCCTGGCAAATCCGTGTTGCTTCTGAACCGGGAAGATTAGCAGATGGGCAGGCTGATTTTTGGAACAGCGGCAAGGTTGAATCAGATCCGGCTACCCAGATAAGGTATGCAGGGAAAACCTTGACTTCACGGCAGGATAGCTGGTGGCAGGTAAGGGTTTGGGACCGTGACGGGAAGGTGTCTGATTGGAGTCAACCTGCTTTTTGGAGTATGGGGCTGTTGAATTCCGGGGACTGGCAGGCGGGATGGATAGGGGCTCCATGGCAGGGTGAGGAAGCCATTCCCAGGCCGTCCTCTCCAAGGAGAATACCTGGATCGAGTATCGAACCTACACTGGAACCCGGTAAAATACCACCCCCTTCACCCATGTTGAGAAAGCCATTTAAAATTTCAGGAGAAATTGTTTCAGCTAGGGCTTATGTTACGGGACTTGGTTTTTTTGAGTTGTATATGAATGGGCAGAAGGTAAGTGAGGATGTGTTGGTGCCAAACGTTACCCTTTACGGGGAACGGGATGATCTTGGAACAATCGGGGCTCTGATCCAGGACAATTTCAGGGAGTACCGGGTCATGTATTTGGCTTATGATGTCAAGGACTTGCTTGAGCAGGGTGAAAATGTAATAGGGGCAATCCTTGGCAATGGATTTTATAACCCGGCCAATTACTGGTGCCAGGGATATGGGACCCCGCGGTTTTTGGGGCAGTTCCATGTATTATATGCAGATGGAAGGGAAGAGGTGATTACGAGTGATCAGAGCTGGAAGGTTTCAAAGGGCCCAGTTATCATGGATATGGTTTATGATGGAGAACATTACGATGCCCGCCTGGAACAAGAGGGCTGGAGCACCCCGGGATTTGATGCTTCAGGATGGGGAAATGCAGTAGATAGGAAGCCACCTGAAGGAAAGTTGAAAGCCCATATGTCTCCTGTTGACCGTGTCATGGAGAAGCTCTCGCCACAAAAGATCGAGAAACTGGGTGAGGGGAAATACAAGGTAGATTTCGGGGAGGAAATTTCAGGTTGGGTCAGGTTACAGGATATGAAAGGCGAGCCAGGCCGACGGATTGATATCAATTATATCTGTGAATCTTCTGTTGGACAGAATTCATATACTATGAAGGGCATTGGTCCGGAAGAATATGCAGCCCGCTTTACCTGGTTTGTTTTCCGGGAGGTGGAGATCAGCAACTGGCCCGGGGAAATGACGGCAGAGCAATTAGTGGCTGAGGCGGTGTATTCCAATGTGGAGACCACTGGGGTATTTGAATGCTCCAATGCCATGTTCAACAAGATCAATAAGATCTGGCACCGCAGCCAGACTGATAATATGCATGGAGGTATTGCCAGTGACTGTCCACACCGTGAACGTTCTCCCTATACAGGGGATGGACAGGTTGCCTGTGTGACAGTCCTGCAGAATTTTGATGCCAGGACGTTCTATACCAAGTGGATACGGGATATGCTCGGAGCTCAGAATCCTGATAACGGTTATGTACCCAATGGTGCTCCCTGGCAGCCAGGCTGTGGAGGTGGTGTGGCCTGGGGAGCAGCCCTGGTCATTATGCCCTGGGAATTTTATATTCAATATGGTGACCTGGATATGTTGCGGGAGAATTTTGAAGGAATGATGGGATACGTAAAGTACATGCTTACCTGGACAGACGAAGACGGGATCATGTTCTCTCAGGCTCCGGAAAAAGAAAACCCGAACAGGTGGATGAATTTGGGGGACTGGTGTGCACCGGGGGAACTTCCACCTGACAAGATGGTGCATACTTTCTACCTCTGGCGTTGTGCCGATCTGACGGCAAAGTCCGCGAGGGCATTGGGTCATGAAGCAGAAGCCAGGGAATTTGAGAACCTGGCGGAGAAGACCAGGCTGGCCTTTCTGCAAAGGTTTTATGACGAAAGTAATGGGACATACGGTCCGGCAGGGGGCAATATTTTTGCCCTGAAAATGGGTGTTCCTGAAGAACAGTACGAAAAGGTTATAAAAGCGCTTAAATCAGACATAGAAAAAAATGATGGGCACCTGGATACCGGGATTTTCGGGACCCAGTTTTTCTTTGAGGTGCTTTCGGCACATGGACTTCACGAACTTGCGTACGGGGCCATGAACAAAAAGACTGAGCCGGGCTATGGCTGGTGGATAGAACAGGGTGCCACCACTACATGGGAGAAATGGGATGGGGAAGGATCTCGAAATCACCCGATGTTCGGAGGAGGTATTACCTGGTATTACCAGGTCCTGGCTGGAATGAAACCCGATCCCTCCCTCCCCGGGTACAGGCATATAATTTTCAAGCCTCAACCTGCTGCAGATATTACATCTGCATCATATGCTAACAAGACCACCTATGGCAGGGCATCCATTGACTGGAAGAAAGACGGCAAAAAGTTCATCATGGAAATCAATGTGCCTGCAGGCTGCTCCGCTACTGTTCATGTTCCTTCTTTCAATGCCAAAAAGGTAAAGGAGAGCAATAGGAACCCCAAACGATTACCGGAAGTCACTTTCCTGAATGAGGAGGACGGCTATGCCGTATACAAGGTGGGATCGGGAAAATACCAATTCATCTCACCCATGTAGAGACAATATCTCCGGATTATTTGCCTTTCAGAGGACCAATCAACTCGATCAGTATTCCATCAGGATCGGAGACCAGTACAAAATGCTTTTCCCCGGATGATCCAAGTGGAATGGGGGTTTCGCCTAAGAGCTCGACCTTATGCTTCTTGATCCTCTTAAGGACGGGTGAAAGATCATTTACATTGATCGTAATAAATCGCATACCGACAATGTCCTGAATATGCCTGGGCAATGGATCCGGAGCATCTTTACCAAAGCTTATTAGTTTCCATTGGGTGGCCTCTGGTTCATCCTCAAGCTTGAGCGTGGTAACCTTGATTGGAGGGCCTCCGGTGAGCCCGGACCTCGTAGCAAAATCCTCGTCAACTTCGAAACCTCCAACCTTTTTAAAACCGATTACATCGGTATAGAAATCCAGAGACCTTTCCAGGTCGCTAACCACTACCCCTATTCCGATAGTCATGCTGGAAAATTCACTTTGGGCCTGGCTGCTGTTCGCACAAGGGATCGTCAGGAGGATCATTAATGATAATACATTTCGGATTTTCATAGGGTTATTTGATTTATGGGTTAATAGTAATTACCAGAAATATTTTTCATCAGTATCGTCATATTGTTCCTTTCCCTGGACTGATCGCAAGATTCTATTACCAGGACCAGGCAGATCAGTAAAGTAATGTTTAAACGGGTCATTACTTGATGGCAAAAAATGTTGTCAATGATCCAGCAGGTGCTTCATAGCTCAGTTTCCCACCATTCAATACTGCATCATCCAAAGCAACATACTGTTCCTCCCCGGTAGTACGGAATACCTTGTATGCACTGGCATCTCCTGCTACAGTGAGATTAACTTTCTTAGGAGAATCAGTTTTGTTAAGTACCAGGAAAGCATCCGAGTTACCTGTTCCGTTGGAAGCAAATGCGATCAGTTTCACATCGCGTTCCTTATCAATTTCTACGCTGGCTACCTTCATTCCTTTCTGGCCGGCACGGGACAATTGTTTGTAATAGTAATACTGCGGCTTCACTTCATAATCTCCTTCTTCACTAACAAAGAAGGCTGTTCCCGGGTTTGGGTCACCGCCCACCCAGGTAAGGGTTTGAATGCAAGCCCAGGGAATAACAGCATTCACTTTAGCCTGGTAAATATTCATTCTCATAAGATCAACAAACTCAAAATCACTTGTATTTTTTTTACCCCAGGTCATTGATGTGGTCCAGGCATGGAGGTCTGGCCTTTTCATCCTGAGCAGGTCGTTGACTTTTGAATTGATAGAGGATTCGGTACCGAACCCATGGCTGGTAATCAATGCGATGTTTTTCATGGCCTCTTCGTTGTCATGTATGGCCCAGTGGTACCAGTGCTGTTCGAAACGCGCCCAGGTAGTGCACTCTCCGGGTGTGAGACCCACATCAAGCCCCGCTGCTTTTATCATTGGCGGTACAAAGGCCAGAAAATGGGCCACCTGAGTGGGTCTCCAGAAGGCATTGTAATCCTTACCATCACCGATATTCCCATGGCTGCCATCCAGGGGCCATCGATGAGGGGCATCCCCCTCATTATGCAGACTGAGGTATTTTAATGGCAGTTTCTCTTTTTCCACGAGGAATTTTCCCCAGTCAATCATGTATTTTGCGAGATTTTCAAATTGCTCCGGATCAAGGTCCCTTCCCCGGAGGATTTTCTGTTTGGTGGCCCAGGCAGGCGGTCCATACATAGTTGAGATAATGCTGATATCGTCGCCTCCCCTTTCCCTGGTTTTGGCAATGCCCTGGTGCACAAAATAGCGCATCCATTGGGTGGTTGTTTCATGGTCAAAAGGAGCGTCGGTGGCTTCCTGATGGAAAGGATCGTAGAACATTTTCACGATGGAAGGTTTGAGTCCATCCTCTCCGAATATCATATACAGGATCTCCTGCCTTTCCTCTTCGGTTAACAGGCTAAATCCGCCGTATTCTTGTGGATCATTTTCGTAATCAATAGTCTGTGCTACTTCTACATAATTGACCCCGAAACCATCCCAGTCCTGCAGGGTTTGGGTAAAATCTACAGAAGCATCAACCGAACCAGTGGAGGGTCCCCCGACTTGGGTGCAAGCTGAAAAGCCCAGGACCATTATGGCCAGGGCAAATATTTGAATAACTTGGGATTTCATATTTGTTTCTTATTGATCAGGTTAGTAAAGAATCGTAAACCAGTACCTTGTCCCAGAGGGATGATGCATTTGCGATAAAATCCTTGTGAAGTTGGTGTTCCTGGTATTCGTCTTGTTCTTTTTTAGAGTCAAAGGAAAGTATCAGGCTGAAAGTCCAGGAATTGTCTATGACCGGCCGGTCTGTACCTGCAGGTGTGCCGATGTGTTGAGATTTTATCATATCGACATGGTCAATGAACTTCCTTAATTCGGCCATGAATGCTTTTTTGGTTTTATCATCCTCATTTACCAACCAGAAGAAAACTGCATGTACGAAATTTCCTTCTATGGTCTCAGGTTTTCCGGCTTTCAAACTTATAGGAAGAGCAAGAATTGCGGCAAGCCCTCCCAGCCTTTTCAGAAAAGTCCTACGTTTTGATTGATTCATTTGATTCATGGCGAAACGGTTTATTTAAATTAATATTATTTCGCAAAAAAGCCTGTCACAGATCCGGCCGGTGCATCCATGACAATGCTTCCTTGTCAAGCAGGATGGTTTCCACATAATTGAAGCCGAAACCATCCCATTCCTGCAACGTCCTTGAAAAGTCCACTTCCGTCCTGATAGCAGTGAAATCAACTTCCTGCGAAAATCCAGCATGGTAACCTATGCAGTATACTACAATAATTGCCCAAATTTTACTCATGCTGTATTTGAATAATGATAATGTCTATAAATATAGGAAACTTGGTTTATGTTTTTAACATGGATAACTTAGAGAACCAAAATAAGTACAGGATCGGAAATGGAGTAGATGCTATAGTCTTCCTGTACAGCTCCGAACTTGCCGAGAATATAAGACATGAAAGCACTGGTACTAGAGGAATACAATAAACTGGTTTACAGGGACTGGCCTGATCCGGAAGTAGCTGATGATGAGGTCCTCGTCAAAGTGAAAGCAGTAGGGATCTGCGGATCAGATGTACACGGCATGGATGGTAGTTCAGGAAGGCGGAAACCACCCATTGTTATGGGCCATGAAGCATCAGGGATCATTGTCACCACAGGAAAAAATGTTAATGGGTGGAAGAAAGGCGACCGGGTCACCTTCGACTCGACCATTTATCCCCTGGGGGACTGGTATACCCAGAAAGGCTTGTATAACCTTAGTGATAACAGGATGGTCCTGGGTGTCTCCCCTGGTGATTATCGCAGGCATGGTGCCTTTGCAGAATATGTCAATATACCGCAGCACATATTATACCGGATCCCGGAAGAGGTGAGTTTCACTCAGGCAGCTATGGTCGAGCCCGTTGCGGTTGCTGCTCATGCCGTGGAGCTTACACCTATCTCATGGAATGATACAGCGGTTGTAGTAGGTGCTGGTATGATCGGTTTGTTTGTTATCCAGGTACTTCGTTCAAAAGGATGCGGCAAGATCATTGCCGTTGACCTGGAAGATGAAAAGCTAGCCCTCGCGCGGGACCTGGGTGCAGATATTGTTCTGAATCCATTGAAGGAAGATATTAATAAAGAGGTCCTTTCTTTAAGTGAAGGCAGGGGTGCTGACATCGCTTTTGAGGTTGTTGGTATTAAGGATTCGGTACAAACAGCCATATCCTGTGTGAGAAAGGGTGCTACGGTAACCTTGGTCGGTAATCTTACTCCAGCTGTCGAAATACCCATTCAGGCTGTGGTTACCCAACAAATAAGGCTGCAGGGAAGCTGTGCCATTTGTGGTGAATATCCTGCAGTGCTGGATATGATCGCCAAGCAAGAAATCAACGTAGATGCTATCCTGAGTGCCGAAGCTCCACTATCTGAAGGGGCGGATTGGTTCAAACGCTTGTATAAAAAGGAGTCCGGCTTAATCAAGGTGGTCCTGATACCAGGCGAATAAAAAAAAGTAGAAGATATTATGGCTGAAAAATTAAAAACGGCTGTTGTCGGAATCGGAAAGGTTACCAATCTTCATTCAACTGCCCTGGCCAACCTGAAGGAATCCGAATTCACTGCGGTTTGTAGCCGGAGTAAGGATAAGGCTGGAGATTATGCTGCCAGGTTTGGGGTAAAAGCTTATACCGATGTTGCAGAAATGGTATCGAACGAAAAAATTGATGTCGTTATCATTTGTACACCCCATCCTAACCACAGGGTCCCTACTATTGCTGCACTTGAATCAGGTGCTCATGTCCTGATAGAAAAACCCTTTGCATCCTCGCTGGAGGACTGTGATGCCATGCTGGAGGCTTCCAGGAAACAGGGGAAAGAGATTGCTGTAGTAGGCCAGCGCAGGTGGTACCTGCCTTCCAAACGGGTAAAAGATGCCATCGACGCCGGCAAGATAGGGAAGCCGGTTTTCGGGACTGTCAATATGCTGGGTTGGCGGGAAAAGTGGTATTATGACAGCGATCCATGGCGGGGAACCTGGGAAGGTGAGGGGGGCGGTGTCCTGGTCAACCAGGCTCCACATCAGCTCGACCTGCTTCAATGGTATATGGGAGAAATTGATGAGCTATATGGGAAGTGGTCCAACCTCAACCATCCCTACATCGAAGTGGAAGATACCGCCAATGCCATATTAAAATTCAAAAATGGAGCGGTAGCCAATATTATCGTTACCAATTCCCAGAAACCAGGCATTTTTGGAAAAGTGCAGATCCATGGTGAGAACGGTGCTTCGGTGGGAGTGCAGACCGAAGGGGGTGCCATGTTTATAGCCGGGATGACGAATATTCTTGAGCCACCTGTGAATGACCTGTGGACGGTACCCGGTGAGGAAAAAAAGCTGGAAGAATGGGTAAAAGAAGACTCAGAGTTCTTTAACTCACTAAAGGACCCACAGGGATATTTCATTGAGCGCCAGATCGAGGACTTTCTACAAGCCATAACTGAAGGGAGGAGACCCTTAATAACAGGGGAAGATGGCAGGGTGACCGTTGAGATTTTTACTGCCATCTATCGTTCCACACGTGATAATAAGCCGGTGAAGTGGCCTTTGACACCTGAAAACAGGGATGATTTTGACGGCAGGCTTTAAGCGATTCATCTATATTAGTGGCAGTTCTTTTTCATTACCTTTATTAGTTCCATGCAGATAGATTCCAAATTAATAATTTGCACGAGGTCGTTGCTAAAATATCATCTAATGAATAGAAGAATTTTATTTGCGGTTCCGATAATTATAATCCTGGTCTACACCACGGGTTGCCAGGGGAAAAAAACATCCACATATCAAAGCAGTGAATATCAAATCTGGTATGACAAACCAGCTGCTGACTGGAATGAAGCACTACCCATCGGCAATGGCCGCCTAGGGGCCATGATCTTTGGCGGGGTCAACCAGGAAAGGCTTCAGCTCAATGAAGAATCTGTCTGGTGCATGAAAGGGACCTACCAGGACAGGCAGGGAGCTGCTTACCTGCCAAGGATCAGGGAATTACTTTTTGAAGGTAAGTACGTGGAGGCTGAAAAACTCGCCAGCCAGGAGCTGATGGCCGAAAGGCTTCCTACCGGAACCAGGGCCTATCAGACCCTTGGAGATCTGCATATTCATTACTCCGATTCATCCAATTATACAAACTACAGAAGATCACTCCAGCTTGATAATGCCTTGGTGAAAGTTCAGTATACCAAAGGAGGGGCGGATTTTAATCGGGAAGTATTTTCTTCTGCAGTTGACGATATGATCGTATTCAGGGAAACCGCAGAAGGTGATGGACGTATCAACTGCCAGGTATCCCTGTCCCGGCCTGGGGAAGGAGAGGAGATCCTAATCCAGAACAACAGTATCATCATGAAACAGCATGTGGAAGATGGCCAGGGCGTAAGATATGAGACCCACCTGCGTATTATAACTGACGGCGGGACCATCGAAGTCGCGGATGATGCATTGATTGTGAAAGATGCTGACAGAATGGAAATCCGGATAGTTGCCGGGACAGATTATTCTGGTGATGACCCGGAGACACTGTGTAATACTTATGAATTAAAGGGAGAGAATAAGTCTTATGAGGAGATCCTTGCGGATCATGTAAGAGAATACCAGGGATATTTTAACCGGGTTTCACTTGATCTGGGAACCACATCTATGGATTCCCTGACGACGGATGAACGTTTAAAATTAGCTGGTGAAAGTCAGGATCCTGGAATGGCGGAATTGTATTTTAATTTTGGCAGGTACCTTTTGATCAGCAGTTCCCGTCCGGGTAATATGCCTGCCAACCTGCAGGGGATATGGAATGACCGGTTAGATCCTCCGTGGAATGCTGATTATCATATCAATATCAATATCCAGATGAATTATTGGCCGGCAGAGATTACAAATCTTTCCGATTGTCATTTGCCCTTTCTTCATTTCATCGGTGATCTGAGAGATAAGGGCAGGAAAACTGCCAGGGATCTTTATAACTGCAGGGGTTTTACGGCGCATCATACGACTGATGCCGGGCATTTCACATCAGCCTTTGGACGGCTTATTTATGGCCTCTGGCCCATGGGTGCGGCCTGGGCATCCACTCATATATGGGAGCACTATTTGTTTACAGGCGACAGGCAATTCCTGGAAACATATGGTTACGAAGTAATGCGGGAAGCTGCCCTGTTTTTATCTGATTTCCTGGTGGAAAATCCTCTCACAGGAAAGTTGGTTACAGGACCTTCCAACTCTCCTGAGAATCGCTTTTCCTCACCAAATGGAGATACAGCATCCATCAGTATGGGTCCCGCAATGGACCTGCAGATCGTCTGGCATGTGTTTACAGGATTTATTGCGGCAAGCGAATTGCTGGACCTGGATCCTGAATTCAGGGCTACCCTGAAGGGGCAGTTAGAAAGGCTTGCACCAGTACGAATAGGTGCAGACGGGCGGATCATGGAGTGGTCGGATGAAAGCCTGGTTGAAGTTGATCCTGGCCACCGCCATATGTCCCACCTTTATGGACTCCATCCATCTAACCAGTACAACTGGAGTGATACACCGGAATACATGGAGGCTGCTTCCAAGGTCCTGGATTACCGCCTGCAACACGGAGGGGGCCATACCGGATGGAGCCGGGCCTGGATGATCAATTTTTATGCCCGCTTGAAAGACGGAGACCAGGCATATCATCATTTTCAGCAGCTGCTGGCCAAATCAACCCTGCCCAACATGTTCGATAACCACCCACCCTTCCAGATAGACGGGAATTTTGGCGGGACCGCTGGCATTGCCGAGATGTTGCTGCAATCCCATGCCGGTTATATTGAATTGTTACCCGCTTTGCCGACTGCCTTGCCCACTGGAAAAGTAACAGGCTTAATGGCCAGGGGTGGGTTCCAGGTGGATATGGAATGGAAAAATGGTATACTGACCTCGGCAAAGGTGTTGTCAAAACTCGGGAATGATTTGAAGATCAGGTATGGAGATTTATCGTCAAGTTTTGAAACCAAACCGGGCCAGGTTTTGGTACTTGATGATAAACTCAACGAAAATTAAGCTCCGTTCAAAGGATTTCTCTCTTTTGCCCTTGGAGCCTGGATCTAAATTTCCCCAAGTGCTTCAAGGTCTGCAAGATCTTTCTTGCGCCCGGTTTCCTTCTTGTTTTTGACCAACTCTTTTCGGCCCAGGAAAAAGATTTCTATGTCATCTATCACATGAACGGATTTGCCAGCATCTGCTTCCTCCCAGGAAACGCCAGTGATGGAGGTGATAATATCAATTCTTACAGGAGGATATCCCAATTGTACAACCTGATCCCTCTTTGTAAAAGCTGAAGTATCCAGATTCAAAGATCCAAAACCAAATGCTTTCAAGGCCTGAATAATATTTTCCGCGTTATCAGGGACAGCATTGATCAGAATATCCAGGTCACCTGTATACCTTGGGACTCCATGATATTCAACCTTATTCTTGCCGAATAATGCTAATAACTCTTTGAAGTCTTCCTGCATTTCCATGGTAGATCCGTCTGAGGGTTTCAATGGCTGATATTCGGTCCTGCGGACTCCTGTTCATCCAGTAATTAAGATCAAAAGTTTCATCAGGTTCACTCAGTTTTTTGATCCTCAGGACTTTTTCAATTGGCATATTTGTTGAACTTTACTGCAATTTCGCAAAAGTTTAACAATCCCTTTGCATCGCTAATAACTCTTTGAAGCCCTCTGCCTGCGGATCAGGTATTGCGACAGATCATTAATACAAATATACTGTCCGCAATCATCACCCACAATCCATCCAGGCAGGAAAATGAAAAAATGAGCGGGAACAATTCCGTACCCTGTACTATGCATAATGTAAATTGCGAAACAGGAAATCCCATAATAGTTGCTATTATTGTGGTAATGAAAAGCTTTTCATGTCCAAGCAGATAGATTCCAGTGTAAATCAACGATTTTCTTCCAGGTGGGGTTTGATCCTCAGTGCCATGGGGATTGCTGTGGGTACCGGGAATATCTGGCGGTTTCCACGGATCGCTGCCCAATCTGGGGGGGAGCATGGAGCAGGTGCCTTCCTTTTTGCCTGGCTTGTTTTCCTGTTCCTCTGGAGCATTCCCTTGATCATTGCAGAATATACCCTGGGAAAAAAATACAGGTCCGGCGTGGTCGGGATATTCATTAAAAGCCTCGGCAAAAAGTTTGCCTGGATGGGAACTTTCGTGGCATTCGTGTCCACTGCGATCACCTTTTTTTATACAGTTGTAGTTGGATGGTGTATTTTTTATTTTGTCCAGACCCTTACCCGTCCCCTGCCGCATACTGCAGAGGCAGCCCTGGATATCTGGAACAATTACCAGGATAGTGCCTGGCCCTTCCTGACCCATATCCTGGCCATTGGCCTTGGGGCCCTCGCGATATGGAAAGGCATTCGGTCCATCGAAAAAGTGAATAAGATCCTTATACCAGCCCTGCTGCTGATAGTGCTCATTTCAGTAATTCGGGCCCTTACCCTGCCCGGTGCCTGGGACGGTGTTGCCTACCTTTTCAGGCCGGAATGGAGCCAGTTGAGGGATCCCAAGATATGGATAGCGGCCCTGACCCAGAATGCATTTGATACCGGGGCTGGCTGGGGACTATTTCTTACTTATGCAGCCTATATGAAGACGGAGCATGGGACAGTAAAAAATGCATTTTTAACCGCCATTGGGAACAATACTGTATCCCTTTTATCAGGGATCATGATCTTTGGGACTGTCTTTGCCGTTCTTCGCACAGAAATGGGGATGATGGATGCGCAGGTACTTGAAATCATGAAAACCAGTGGCCCGGCTTCCACAGGCCTTACCTTCATCTGGATGCCCCAGCTATTTGCAAGGATGATGTTTGGGTCTCCGCTGGCTGTACTTTTTTTCCTGGGACTCACATTCGCCGGGTTTTCATCTCTCATTGCCCAGCTGGAGTTGCCGACCAGGGTACTTGTTGATACTGGAATGAAACGGACAAATGCAATCTGGATCATGGTGGCCGTTGTTTACCTGCTGGGTATACCATCTGCCAGGAACCTGAATATCCTTAGCAACCAGGATTTCGTGTGGAGTGTCGCACTGATGTTATCCGGCGCTTTTATTGCATTTGCCATCATAAAAGAAGGTGTCAGGAAACTGATGAAGGAAATCAATGTCACGGAGAATGACTGGTCGGTAGGTGCTTACTGGAACATTACCATAAGGCTGTTCATACCCTTTGCAGCCTTCCTTCTCCTTTTCTGGTGGCTGTTCCTCTCTGCCACAGTATTTGCCCCTGGGGAGTGGTATAATCCCATGAACCCCTTCAGCGTGATGACCTGCCTGCTCCAATGGTTCCTGGTTACTGCGATCTTTGTTGGATTCAACCGGAGAATCTCCAGCAGGACAATTGGCTAGAACGGATCAGGAAGGGAGCGTTTATTTTGCACCGGCCGGCAGATGTTCCAGCCAGAACTTTTCCATTACCTGCCTCAAATGATAGGTGGTGTTTTCCCGCTCCCTTATCCCGTGTGATCTCATGGGATAGGACATCATTTCGAACATCTTATTATGCCTCACCAATTCATCCACCAGCATCTCAAAACTCTGGTAATGGACATTGTCATCGGCCGTACCATGCATGATCAGCAGGTCCCCTTGCAGTTTGTGCGCATGGGTAATGGGGGAACCCTCCCTGAATCCATATTCATTTTCGGATGGAAGTCCCATATACCTTTCCTGGTAAATGGTATTGTACAGACGCTGGTCACTGACAAAGGACACGGCGATGCCGGCCTTGTATATTTCCGGATAATGGAACATACAGTTCAGTGTCATTTGTCCACCGCCGCTCCAGCCCCAGATGCCTATTCTTTCCGGATCCATGAAGGAGTATCTTTTCAGTACCTCTTCCATGCCTGCAGCATGGTCATGGGTAGCCACGATCCCGATCTTGCCGTAGATGACCTTCCTCCATTCCCTGCCCCTGGGTGTTCTTGTGCCACGAGGATCCAGACTCATAACTATATATCCCTGCTGTGCAAGGTACTGGTGCCAGAGGTCACCTCTGCCCCAGTTGTTTTGTACGGTCGCTCCCCAGGGTTCACCATAAATATATATTATGACCGGATATTTTCTGTCAGGGTCAAAGCCAGGAGGCCTGATCATCCATCCATCCAGTTCCACAGCTCCGCTTTTAACCCTGAAGAATTCCTTTGGATTAAGACCAAGTGCTTCGAACCAGTCTTTAGCCCCTGCATTGTCCTCCAGCAGACGGATGCTTTTATGGCCAGGAAGGGATACCAATTGGTACTGATTGGGTGTGCTGACATTCTGGAATGTATATATGGCCCAACGGGCATCGGCCGACATCTGGTAGGCATGCTGGCCATTCAGATTTTCGGGGCTGACCCTTTCTGCCTTTCCTTTCCCATTGAGTTTGCTACGGTACAGGTATCTTTCAGTCGGGTTATCCGGGGATGCGATATAATAAACATAACCTCCCCTGGGGTCTATACAGGTAATCTCAACCACGTCAAATTCACCCTGAGTGATCAATTGCTCTTCTTTTCCATCTCTGGAAATCTTATAAAGGTGCCTCCATCCATCTTTTTCGCTGGTCCAGGTAAAATACTGCTCATTATCCAACCACATGATATTATCGTGGATGTCAAGGAACGCCTCATCCTGATCCTTATAAATCGTTTTTAACTCCATTCTATTTACATCCGCTATCCAGACGGTGTTTGTATTTTGAAGGCGGTTTAACTGCTGAATCATTACCTCGTTCGAATTTGGGATGAATTCCATTCTTGGCAGGTAATTATTACGCATGTCCCCGGGAATTTCGAACCAGCGGCTCTCACCCCCTGCTGAAGGGACAACACCTATTTTGACAGCCGGATTGGTGGTCCCTGCTTTAGGATAGGGCAGGGGAATGGGTACAGAATAGACTGAGTCAATGTTATTGATCATGTAGAACGTCCCGGTTCCCTTGGTATCGGAATGCCAGTAGGCAATGTTTTTGCCGTCCGGGCTCCATCTGAATCCGTCCCGGCAATCAAATTCTTCTTCATATACCCAGTCGAATGTGCCATTGATAAAAACATCACCACCATTGAATGTCAGCTGTGTGATCTTCCCCGTTTCAAGCACTTCAGCATAAATATTGTTCCTGTAAACATATCCGACCCTGCTGGCATCCGGAGAAAATTTGGCAAACATCAGTCTCGCCGGATCCATTTCGCGGCCCAGTTGCTGCAGCTTGCCTGTTGGGAGGTCCAACACCCAGTAATCCCCCCGGGTATGGTAACGCCAGACCCGCCTGGTATTAGTGAATAGCAGAAGCTTTTGATTATTCTCAGACCAGGTATAATCCTGTATAGACAAAGGGTCAGATTTTCCTGGCGGAACAAGCATATGCGCCGAAAGCAATACCTCCCTGCTGCCGGTTTTTGCATCATACCTGACAATGTCCTTTCCCCCGACAGTTTCATTGTCTTCCAGGGTGGAATATCCGTTATTGTCTTTCATCCAGTGAAGAGAGTTGATGCCTTTTTGATTGAAAATCCTGTTTTTATAGATATCTTCGAGAGTCAATTCGGATGGATAGCTTCTCTGCGCTGAAATAATCGGGCAGGATGCTAAGCCAAAAACGAAAAAAAGAGTAAGTAAAAATCCATTTTTCATGCCTGGGTTATTTGCGGTTGAACAGGCATGAAGATAAATATTTAAAATCAATTCAATATGTTCAAAAAGGAAATCTACATCAAAAGAAGGAAGGTTCTGGCAGAAACCGTTGCATCCGGACTGATCCTTTTACTGGGGAACGAAGAGAGCCCTATGAACTACTTCGACAATACCTATCATTTCCGCCAGGACAGTACCTTTCTCTACTATTTTGGATTGGACCAGCCTTCGCTTGCCGGGGTGATTGACACTGATAGCGGAGAGGTTTGTGTTTTCGGAGACGACCTTACCGTTGAAATGATCGTATGGATGGGAACCCTGCCGAAACTTACCGTTCTATGTGAGAGAGTTGGCGTCCATAATCAGAAACCACTTTCAAAACTACAGGAAACCATTCAGGAGGCTGTATCCCGGGGAAGGAAGATTCATTTCCTGCCCCCTTACCGGATGGAAAACAGGCTTAAAATACGAAACCTCCTGAATGTGGATTTTGAGAAAGTCGGGGAGGAGTCATCCCTGGAACTTGTGAAAAGGGTTGTCTCCCAGCGCGAAGTCAAATCAGATGAAGAAATTGCTGAGATAGATAAGGCTGTGGAGATCAGTGCAGAGATGCACCTGGCCGCGATGAAAATGGCCCGGCCAGGCATGAGGGAATCAGAAGTGGCTGCCAAAGTAGCGGAAGTCGTCCTGGCCAGTAATGGGCAGAATGCCTTTCCAATCATTGCCACTATCAATGGGCAGACCCTACACAACCATTATCATGGTAATGTCATGAAAAGTGGTGATCTTTTGCTGTTGGATGCCGGTGCAGAAACAGAATTGCATTATGCCGGTGACCTGTCCAGTACATTTCCCGTGGATCCATTCTTTACATCCCGTCAGAAGGAAGTTTACCAGATTGCACTGGATGCCCATCAGGCAGCAGTGGATATGCTACGTCCCGGTATGCCCTTTAAGGAGGTTCACTTCACCGCATGCAGATTGATTTTCGATGGACTGAAAATGCTGGGCCTGACAAAAGGTGATACAGATGAGGCCGTGAAGGAGGGAGCACATGCCCTGTTTTTCCCCTGTGGTACCGGACATATGATGGGATTTGATGCACACGATATGGAAGACCTGGGAGAACAGTGGGTCGGTTACGATGGGGAGCCGAAAAGTACCATGTTCGGGTTGAAGTCCCTCAGGCTGGCCAAGCCCCTGCGCCCGGGATATGTTGTGACCATTGAACCGGGGATCTATTTCATCCCTGAACTCATTGACATGTGGAAAGCAGAAAAGAAACATACTTCTTTTCTCAACTATGAGGCCATTGAAAAATACCGTGATTTCAGCGGATTGAGAAATGAAGAAGACTTTGTCATCACAGAAGATGGAGCCCGCAGATTGGGTAAAGGCCTGCCGGTTACCATACAAGCAGTGGAAGAGATCCGCCGGCATTAGGCTGCCTGATATATCTCCCTATCCTTTTGCAAAACATATGCTGGTTTTTTGATCAAACAAGGGATTGCCTTAACTTATTGGGTTAAAATCCTTAATCCAATAATGTTATGATTAAATATTTGAGTTTATTGTCAGTTATATTCCTGATGGGAAATTTTGATGCTTGCCAAGATCAAAGCGAGAAATGTGAGAAAACTAAAGCGCCTGAGATTAACTTTAAATTTCTGATAGGCGCTCATAATTACTATTATGATATGTTGAAGAAAGATGATGGCGGATCTGCTTATTTTGAAATTGATATACATACCCAATGGGACAAAGCAGATAAGAAGATTAAAAACACTGCAATTTCGGATAAGTAGACTTTACATAAGGTATGTTTCCTAGGGAGCTTCTTCCCCCGGTTCCTTTTTCTGCTTTCCTGCTTTTGGGAATTGTTCACCGGTCTTTTTAGTGATGCTCTCATCAACTGCATGTATGCGGTCAAAAATTTTAGCATCTGCTGAGCGGAGATGAAGATCTCTTTGCGGGAAGGGGATCTCAATGCCGGCCTCCTTAATCAACTGATTTAGTTTAACGGACACTTCACTCTGTATGGAAAGCCTGGTATCTGCATCGGCGATCCAGAATACAATGCGGAAGTCCAGGGAACTCTCGCCAAAACCAAGAAAGATGGCCCAGGGTTTCGGATTATCCAGGACCCTATCATTGGACCCGGCGGCTTCCAGCAGCAGGTCCAGCACCTTCTGCGGATCTGTACCATAGGCAACACCCAGCCTGACTTCCCCCCTGCGGCGCTGGTCGGAGAGGGTCCAATTGATCAATTCGTTGGAAATCAGATTCCCATTGGGTACGATCACCTCGGAACCGTCGTAGGTTTTTATGATACTTGACCGGATACCGATTTCCTTAACAATTCCCATGAGGGCTCCAACTTCTATAATATCGCCTTCATTGATCGGGCGTTCAAAGGCGAGAATGATCCCTGAGATTAGGTTGTTGAATATGTTCTGGAGTCCGAATCCTATACCCACACCAAAAGCACCCAGCAGGATGGCCAGTTTTTCCATCTGCACACCCGCAGCCGCAATGGCTATCATAAACCCAATGGTGATAATGATGATCCGCAGCATCAGGGAGATTGCCCCGGGCACACCTTTCTTTAGTTTCATCCTGGTAAAGACATCTCCCTCGAGAAAGAACCTTATGATCCGAGAGATGGTAATGGTAAGCCAGATAATGAAAAAGAAAAGGATAATATTCAGCAGGCTGA
>CAZXOJ010000055.1:0-18297 GCA_964642325.1 uncultured Bacteroides sp.
TTAGGAAAATTGGTATCCCTGTTTTTTTCCCGTCAAGATATTCTCCTGCATCAAGTCCTGCCTTTGTACTATCTATGATACCAAGGATATTGTATTTTTCTGAGTGCCTGGCAAGCCCATTTGCAACTTTTCCGTCTAATTTCCCAAATTCATTTTCACTATATACCAGTGCGTTTGTTTTCATGGTTATTTCTTTAGTTAATAGATTAGTATTCTTTGTTGAATACATATTCTGGTTCGTTTTTTCCAGATTAAGAGTTATGTATTAATATATTGATTGGATAAGCTAATTGACTTATAACAGTACGTTAGCTTACTTCTTCATACCCGCTTTTTATAAAAGTGGATAGCATTTTGAACTTCTCGTTTGCTTTTATTGTGTTGCGAGAATGGGCAGGAATGATAATGGATTGCCCCGTTTCAAGTAAAATAGATTTGTCATCAATTACAACTTCAGCATTCCCCTCAATGATCTGAATAAAGGTTTCAAAGGGTGATATTTTTCCACACAACAGTTCACCTGAATCAAATGAAATGGCGCTGATATTTCCAGTTATTCTTTTAATTATTGACTTGATAACTACTGAATTAGGGATGTATTCGATGACCTCTGCTACATTAAATGCTTTTGATTTTACAAATTCATTGTTTCCCATAGTGAATAATCTATTATGCCGAATTTATACAAGAGCTGCCTATTTGCGCTCTTATATGATTTCAATGTAATCCCAGATTAGATTTCGGGCAGGATGTTTGATCCGCTTTAACGAACCTTGTTGGCTTAATCTGCCAATTAAGGGGAGTATTTATTTTTGCATGATTGCAAAAGCCGATTTTGATTTATTGTATACTAAGTCTCCCTTTTTTCTTTACGTTTTGCTGCTTTGGCAGCTCTCTTTTCTTTCAGGTTCTTTACTGCTGTCTTTTTACCTGATTTTGCTTTACCTTCTTTTTCTTTAACCATTTTGCTTAATTTATTTCAGCCCAAATAATCAATTACGCAACAAAAGTAGAGTTATTTAATATTCAAAGCATTACACAAAAATGAAGAAATCTTACATAAATCACATGTTTTCAAGGTTTTTCATGCGCTTTTGCTTCAGTTGTTTATAGAAAGATGGAGTAAGACCGGTGATTTTCTTGAACTGGTTGGATAAATGTGCTACGCTGCTATAATGTAGTTTGTAAGCAATTTCTGTAAGATTCAATTCGTCATATAACAGCAATTCTTTTACCTTTTCAATTTTGTTAATGATAATGAATTGCTGTATAGTAATACCCTTGACTTCTGAAAAAGTGTTAGCCAGATATGTATAATCATAACCTAACTTTTCACTTATATAATCAGAATAATTCACATTAGGTAATTCATCAGTATAGTGCATCATTTCTATGATGACATTTTTTATTTTCTCAATCAAAATGCTTTTATTATCATCCAGCAATTTTAGTCCTGACTTGAGTAAATTCTTATTTAGCTTTTCCCGTTGTTCATCATCAATATTTTCAGAGGTTTCTACCATGCCAAGATCTATCGTTTTATATAGGATTCCAAGTTTCTCGAGCTCAGCCTTAACCATCATCTTGCATCGGAGACTCACCATATATTTGATATAAATCTTCATAGACTATTTAAGCGTTTTGTTCATTACCCCCAACTTATTCGTAAACCAACCAGGTCGTTGCCTGACAATCTTTATTTGTTTTAAACCGTATCCACCTGGCATGGAAATTTTCCGGAAATATATGCTTGTAGGTCTCTCCGGCCGGTACAATTATCTCAATATACTTCATCCAGTCTCCATGTCCCACCGGCTCAATTTCCACGATAAAGCTCACATCTTCCTCCAGGTCATGGCTGAGAGACATTTCCTTTTTGTCGTAGAACCCGATCAGGTAGGGATCTGATGCCTCGCCTGAGATAACCTTCGAGTTTTTCCAGGGACCGCCTTCTCCTACAGGTTTCCCCAGCTTCCAAAGATCATCAATGGCACCTACCCAAAGAGCGGCTTGTTTATCTTTCGAAACAATAATATGAGGATTATTGCCGCTTTGCTCCGGATCAACCCCTGTCATAACGAGCAGGCCTCTGTATGAAGCATAATCATGGATCCTGTAATGATGGGAGGCAACCGGCCGGATCTTCGCAAATCCATCGGCATTTTCGGCTGGCAATTCATAAAACGTTCCATGACAATTAAATAGATCACGTTCGGTGGAAACTTCACGACTCAGCCTCAATTGGGCAGTATTGATAAGCTCTGTATATGCATGATTGCCCATGGGTAATCTCCAACGCCTATCACTATCATCTATGATCAATACTGAAGATTCATCGATGCTTACTACATTTTGGGGGATGGCAAATTTCTCATCGATGAAATTCTTGGTTTCAGTATCCTCTGCAGGAAGTAGCTTCATGTCAGCCCCTAGTTCGTAATAACCGGCATCTTTTCCCTTGTACCTCGCAGAAATGCCCAATACCCTTCGGTTATTTCCCAGTCCATATAAGAGTCCACCGCTTACTTCATCTTTATCAGCATCTATTAATCCTTTAAATGAAGCGTCGGGGGTGGTTGATCTTTCATCCTCCCCTGCATAGGTAAAATGTACGGTAACTTTGCTGTCCTTATCCGAGCTTACCCTTACCCATTCTCCCTGCTGCTCTGCTGAGAACTCAATTCGATCAGAAGCACCCGGCGGTAGATTCTCAGTGATCAGGGAAGTCCATTGGCCATTGCCAACTTTGTCAATCTCAAATATAAGTTCAATTTCCTGCTCTCCATAGTTCTCTATCCATACGGAGCGTCGGGGCCATCCCGCAAATAAAAAAGGTTCGGAAGGTTCATTTGCTTTTATTTTTTCCTCCAGCCAAACAGCCCCTGATGCAGTACTGGGACCCAGCTGATCAGGCCTTTCGAGGGAAGTAAACCATAGATTTGAATGTGATTGTCCGGGCCCCTCAATATTCCCTTTCACTTTCCTTTTGTTCAGGAATTCTCTCTGTGCGGAATCATCACAACCAAAAACCAGCTGATCACCCCATCTTGTAAAATCGCCAATTACCTTTAGATAAGCAGAACGTGGACGTATCCCGGCAGTGTTATCGCTTGAAAAACTTCCTGGGAACCGCCAGAACATGCCATGCATGGTCATCAAATAGTCAGAATGTTCATCCGTCCCAATATCCCTGATCCTGGGCCATTCAGTATTCCAGCCATGTCCACCATCATAGCTATGGCTGGACTTGGGTAAACGGAAAAATGTCCATTGATTGTTATCTCTGAGCCCGAGCAACAAGGATTTAAAGTCAAATCCGGTTGTCCAGATAGGATCGGATTCAGGATCTTCATTGCCATAGATCCCCCCGGGACCTGTAACCTCAACAAATTGATTCCGGCGTATCATGGTCCAGTCCTTTCCATCCCATTCCAGTAATGCACCCGATTCAGCTGTAAAATCATGGAGGGCAGCCTGGTTGGCTTCTCCATTGTTTGAATATACAAGTACACCCTGTCCGGAATATAGGCCCTTGCCATGGGCGCCGGGCAATAAAGGACCGTACTGTTCCATATCAGCTTCTTTCTGAAAGGCATTTGCATCCGGGTACAAGGTGTTTATTTCAAGGGTATTTACATCCACCTCGTAAAAGCCCTCTTCCATGGATGCATAATAAATTTTACTTTCGGGTTCATCTAGATGACGGGCATTTCCGGTATGCCTGCCCGGCATTTTATCATAGGGAATGACTCTTACATTCCCTTTATCATCAATGGCATAGGGACCTATAAATAGTTGATTGCTTTCTTTATGGATCATCCTGTTGGCAGGAGTTCCTCCAATACTTTCCTCCCGGATGGTTTGGTCCAGGCCGGGTGTAATTTCATATAATTTATCGGAGGAGCCATTGGGGAAATGAGGTCCATAAGTAACTACCCAGAGTTTTCCTGCCCAGGGAACCACGGCCCCCGTTCCACACTCTCCTTCGTTGTTATAATAAGAGAGATGTGGATATATACCACTAATGGTAAAATATTGGGGTTCCTGGCATGAGTTCAGGATAAAAGCCAATAAGATTACCTTATAAATGGTTTTCATAATTAAACCACAAAAAAGGTTCCTAATCATTGATCAAATTCACCCATAGCCTGATCTTGCGATCATTATGGTTGGCACCGAACAGGTCCATATCCCCATCATCATCTATATCCATAATTCTCATACTATGGCATCCTGAGTCATGTAATACCTGTTTGGTCCAGGAATTTCCTGAATCGGCAGCATAATAAATCTTTACTTCATCCGGATCATCACCCTGAAGCATCTCAGCGGTCGCTACATCCAGGTCACCGTCCCCGTCAAAATCAGCAAGCCCGACGAAATGAAGAACGGCTTCCACCCCATCATCAATAATATGCTCTGTCCAGTTATCTGTGGGTACCTCGGGAGCCTCAAGCCAGGAGATACGAAATACCATGCCCTTCAATTCAGACGGCGACAGCACTATGTCCTCCCTCCCATCCCCATTGATATCTCCGACATCTATGTACGAGCTTTTGAATGTCCAGGTATCTGTATAAGAATGCTCCTTCCAGGTTAAAATGTTCCCCGTATTCTCAAACCAGAATCCATTGGTTAATACATCCGGGAGATTATCATCATTTATATCAAAAACCTTTAGGCCTTCACCATCCTTACAAGCTAATTTGGATCCTTTCCATGAATCAAGAGATATTTGTTTATAGAAAAACAGCATATCTCCATGGTGCCCAAATTCTCCCTGGTCACGGGCAACGATATCGATTTTTCCATCGTTATCGAAGTCGCTCAGTTCAAGATCATGGCAGCGGACGGAATCAATTACATGGGATCCCCATCCTGGATTCTCAAACCACTCAATGGTATTTTGCCGTACACAGAAAACATCCAGGTCACTGTCTCCGTCTATATCAAACACTTCAATATCAGTTGAAAAACCGGTTTCATCGGAAATCACATTCTTCTCCCAGCCTGGGTTTTCATAGTATACCAGTCCCCCGCTTGCATACCCCCCGATGACCAGGTCAGTCAATCCGTCATTATTAAGATCACCAAAGCACTTCCCCCATGGCATTTCCGGTCCCTCAGGATCTATCAAAATGCAACTGAATGGAGCCTGTGCAACAGCTGATCCTGCGACCAGTGATAAGCAAAGAGCAAAAATGGAAGTGACAATAACACTCAGGATACGATCTCTCTTTCGTTTAAGATTCAAATTAGATTTTTTCATTGTATTATTTTTAAGGTTGTTTTTTAAGCTTTAGCCAATACCGCTCAATCTCCTCCAAGGTTTTTCCTTTGGTCTCGGGAAGCAGCTTGACTCCGATATAGAGTGTGGGTATGCAGAACAAGGCGAATATCCAGAAAGTAATTGCCGGTCCCAGTTTCTCAAGCATAATAGGGATCATCTGTCCGAGTGTAGCGGTTCCTATCCAAACCGCCAGGGTTGCAATGGACATAGTCCGGCCCCTGATCCGGGTGGGATAGATCTCGGAAAGTATAACCCAGACCACCGGACCAAGTGAAAATGCAAAACATGCGATAAAAACCAGAATGAAGGACAGAAGCAAAATTCCTTCAGCCAGACCAAAGGCAAACAGAAATCCAATGGCTGTTGTAGAAATAAGCATGCCGGTGGTTCCAATTATCAATAATGGTTTTCTGCCAAACCTGTCAATCATCAGGATGGCCAGAATTGTAAAGGACAGATTTATAGAACCAATGATCACCTGTCCCCCAAGCGCCTCATTCAATTCGAATCCTGCCCCTTCCAATATTTTGGGACCATAATAGATAACTGCATCAATACCGGTAAATTGCTGCAGCACTGCGAGCGAAACTCCTAGCAGCACAGCTAGTTTTAATCCGGGTTCAAGTAACATTTTCAATGAGCTCTTTTCAGCACTGACTGTATCAATGATTTCTTTAATCTCTGAGGCTGCAGCTTCAGGACCGACAATCCTGCCGAGGATTTTTGAGGCTTTTTCTATTTGTCCATTAACCACCAGCCATCTCGGACTCTTGGGGATGGTTATAACCAGTAGAAAGAATATAAGGGCCGGAATGGCTTCCATGCCCAGCATGGCCCTCCAGACCTCATCTTTAAATACCAGTTGTAATGCCTCATTATCCAATATATCTACTTGTGAACTGTGCAGTAAGCGGGCATTTATAAAATATGAACATAAAATCCCCAAGGCGATGGAGAACTGGTACAGGGATACCAGCCTCCCCCTTGATGCTGGGGGGGAGATTTCTGAAATATAAAGAGGGGATAACATGGAGGCGATCCCTACGCCCATTCCCCCAATCATCCTGTATGAAACCAATGTTGTGAAGGAGCCGGATAAAGCACATCCGATAGCAGATATTGAAAACAAGATACCGGCAAGCAGGAGGATACGTTTTCTTCCATATTTATCACTGAGCCAGCCAGCCACGGAGACACCAGCTATACATCCTACAAGGGCAGAACTTACATACCAGCCTTCCATGGCTGCGGCCAATCCGAACTGGGTGCGAACAAAGGCAAGGGTGCCAGAGATCACAGCTGTATCATATCCGAACAAAAATCCTCCCAATGATGCTACTACTGCTAACCAGATAATGTAGAATCTATTATTATTTTCCATCTGAGATAATTACCGCTTCAATATTTAAATAATCAGCTATCTTTTTAATGGTTCCAGCATGATGCCCTATTCCGAGTGCAAAATGATGCGTGGGCCCCTCGGCAACCCATCGCTTCAGGAATGTTATTACATCAGGTTTGAAAAATCCCCTGGTATTCGTATTCCCTGTGGGTGGTATGGGTCCGGCTACGGATTCACCCTCAGCTATTACAAACTTGAACTTTCCTTCGTAAGTAGATGAAATACTGAGCATTGTAATGGGACCTTCTTTTATTTTGAATTCCACACTTGCCCCGCTGCCCGGTTTTCCGTGATATTTAAGAAGGCTTCTCAATGCAGGTTTGCTGTCAGCAATATTTATGTGATGGGGACCATCATGCCCGACAAGGATAAATCCTCCATTGAAATCAATGGGGTGAAATTCTGCAAAGCTGCCCCCGATCTCCAGCCTGTCCATGATCAGCATGGCAATGCATGTCTTCAGATCGGATTCTCCGCACATCGGAAAACCAGCAGCTGTGAGCAGGGAATTGCCCACGATCAGGTTGGTAACGACGGTTCTCAAATCAGATCCATCCAGGGATTCATAATAGTATGCCAGTCCATCCAACTTCTTTTCATCCACAAAACGATTCAGAGCAATGCTCACTTTTGCAGCCGTATAGAGGTCCTCATCTGTAAGTTTCCTTGTAATGGGGTCAGAAACCGGGACGGGCGTTTCAAAGAAATCAAGAATGGCTTTCTGATGTTCGCTGATTTCTTCCTCATTTACCTGATTGAAGTGGTTCAATATATCTTCTGCCTCTGTTTGCACAATATGACAACCGAACGCTGATGTGAACATGGTGGGATCAGAATGCATGTCAAGCATTGATTCGATGGGATGACCAAAATGGCCAATCCTCGCATTTTTTAGGTCATGCAATACTTTGGCAACCTGGCAATAGTTAGCAATCTCAGCATCTGCTGCAGGATCATCCTCGAGGGTCCCAATGATGACATCAGGAACCGGTTTTCCCATTCGAACGGCTACACCCGCAAATTCAGGAACAGAACAGACATCATCATTGGCCAGTTGCATATGTGTGGAAGCCTTGGTATAATCCAGTGCTTTCAATGGCTGGAGTGCAACCATAACAATAGGGACATCAATATTCCTGATAATTGTCCCAAATGTGCTGGATGTAGCATAGGTAACCATATCACAGAAGATCAGATCCAGGTTGGCCGCCTTCAATTTTGGTACGAGATCATAGGCAGTTTCCGCATCATCCACCATGCCAAAATCAACAACATGAACATCTGATACCTTAAGTTTTTCTATGAATTTTTCTTGCTTGGTTTGCAGTTCATCCAGTAAACCATCAAACTGTTCCCAGTACTTCCAATAGCCTACCCCGAAAACCCCAATATTTGCCTGTAACGGTTTTCTTCGTGAGATGATGCTTGTTCCCATAAGATTTTTTGTTTTAGCATATTTGATTTACGCGATATTCTGTACCAATCTCAGTTGATTTTTCGCTGTTTTAATTCAATGGGTTGGATTTTCCGTATCGTCAATAATAGAACGATAAATGCCAGGGGGTACAATATCCCTGAAGTGATCCACAGGGGAAGGTATGAATAATTCTCGACGATCTTCCCTATCATCGGGTTGATCAGTAAACCGGCAATGGCCCCGGCTGTACCACACATGCCAACCACAGTGGAAGTTGCATTTTTACCGAACAGTTCACTTGTAATGGTGATATAATTCGTGATCCAGAAACCATGGGCAAACATTATCAGGGACATAAAGACTATGGCTATCTCTGCGCTTGATGCAACTACTGTGAGCGGTGCCACCATGGTCAACCCTGCCGCCAGTCCCATAACCGTTTTTCTTGCCCTGTTCACCGACATGCCAGATTTAACCAGGCGGTCTGAAACGCCCCCACCGATAATATTTGAAATGCCAAGGGCAAAAAATGGTATCCAGAACAATTCACCAATCCGTTCAAAAGAAACTCCCCGTTCTTGACTTAAATATTTGGGTATCCAGAACATAAAAAAGTAAAAAACCGGATCGAGTAAGAAGCGCATGGTAATTAAGCCCCAGGCTTGCCGGGTTTGAAGGATCTGTTTTATCGGGACAGATATCCTCTTAGTTTTCTTATCCTCTTCCTTTTCTTTATCTTCCTCTATAAGGGCCAATTCTTTTTTTGTAATAAAGGGCGAATTCCGGGGCTTATGAAAGAAGATCAACCAGACAAGTACCCATATACCACCGAAAATCCCGGTGGCTACAAATGCTCCCCTCCAGCTAAAAAGGGTGATAAGGTAAACGGTTAGCGGTGGCGCGATAACGGCGCCCAGGGCAGCCCCTCCTATCGCGATGCCCATGGCTGAGGCTCTTTGTTTCTGAGGGAACCATTCTGTTACGCCTTTGGCTGCTCCGGGAAAACATCCCCCTTCACCAATGCCCAGGAAGAACCTGGCCGTACCTAGATGCCAGACGTTTTGCACTGCACCATGCATGGCATTGGAAATGGACCATAATCCCACAGACACGGCCAATCCCATACGGGTTCCAAATCTATCAATCAACCATCCCCCAAGCGTGAACATCAGGGCATAACTGATCAGGAAGCCCGTATTGATCCATCCGTACTGTACATCTGAAACGTCCAGGTCAGTCTGTATCTTCAGTATGGAAATAGACAGTACTTGCCGGTCAAGAAAACTGAGGGCTGTTGCAACAAAAAGCAATCCAACAATCAGCCATCTTAAATTTTTGATCTTGAACATCCCTGGATAATTATTTTAAATACAGAAGAGCATCATCTCCGCCGAAAGGTGATTTCATAATTGGTATCTGACCTCCCTCTATTTTTCCCTGTTTTATTGTTTCTCCTGTATTCGGATTAAACCATTCCACCTTCATATCATGGGAAGCATCTGTTAAATTAACAGTAACCTCATTTCCTTCAGGTAAATATACCAGGTATTCTTTCCCTTTTTCAGCCAGGCAGTAGCCCGATGATGCCAGGTCATTTTCAGGGGTCATCTTAATAAGATTCATTCTCTCAGCATATGCCAGTGTATAGCCCATACCTTTTCTGATGGGTTCTACCCACCCAGGATCGTAAGATCCCTTTAATACCTTAGTGTCATAAGGGTCCATAAAAATGGGATTCATCCCCCTTAAAAAGCTTTTCCATACCCACTGCTGATTTCCCCCTATCCCCCACAGGTGGTCAGTATCCGTAATGATCACTTTTTGCCCTGTGGCAGCCGGGGGGTTGTCACGGTATCCGCCTTCAGCATTCGGGGAGATCCAGTCCGCAGGTGATTCAAAAAGGGTCTCATTGCTGCCCCCTTTAAACTGGAAAGTCATGCCGACAGGATGCTGGTATGGTTTGCCTTTTTCATAATCATGTATAAAATCAATCATATGGTACTGCCATTCGGTAGAAGGCGGATGGTTTTCATTTGAAATTTCATACAGGACATTATCCAGGTCATTCACCGTTTCAATTACTTTTCGGACATAATTTGTTTGTATAGATGTTATGACCGTATCTGCCAGCGTATGGACTTCGAGTCCATATCCATCCCCGTTCAGATCACCATCAATTCCATTTATATTATTTTCTGGGTGGAACGGGTGATTTATCCACCCTGCTTCAAGACGCTGCAATCCCCAGCCCTCAAATAGCATTATGGCAGCATAGATATTATGCTCCCTTGCTGCTTCAGTCCGGCTACGCAGGCGTTGGAAATATTCGGGATTGAATTCGCGCAGATCAAACTTTGGTTTACCATCCAGGGCCATCCCCGGACCAGTTCTCTTAAATGCCAGGGGAGCAACCCTGTGGAACTTATAGTCATTAGAATCGGGCTCATTGGCCCTGGTATCCCAGCCCATTAGTTCCCAGGTCCATAAACGGAAGAAATTGTGGTTATACTGTTCCATCCACTCCAGATACTCATCATAGTCGAAAAGTTCTGGAAGATCTTCCGGACTCATATCCACCAGGTTTGGCCAGGTATGCGAGCCGGTCAGATATATGGCCTTACCGCTACCATCGGTGAAGTATCTGGGATTCTCAGCGCTGATCTCCAACGGTTTACTGATATAATTATTACAACCTGTCTGCCATAATAAAAAGGCAAAGCTGATCAAAAGCAGGGTCTTGAATGTTTTCATATGTTCAATGTTTATTCAATCGTGATTTTTTCCCTTAACCTGATATCCCTGGATGAACTTCCGACTAATAATTCATACTCCCCGGGTTCCACAACCCATTGGTCTTTATGTTCTTCGAAATGGGCAAACTGATCCCTTGTCAAAGCGAATGATACAGTCTTTGACTGGCCAGGATCAAGCAGTACTTTGGTAAAACCTTTTAATTCTTTTTCGGGTTTGTCTATGGTTGATTCCAGGTCCCTGACATATAACTGGACCACCTCTTTACCTGCAACACTTCCGGTATTTTCAATTTCGGCTTCAACCTTGACAGATCCATCTCCCGTCCGTTCTACAAGTAAATTATTGTATATAAACTCGGTATAGGATAATCCGTATCCAAATGGAAACAATGGTTCAATATTGTTTTTATCATAATGCCTGTATCCAACATAAATGCCTTCCTCGTATTTGACATTTTCAGGATCTCCCGGAAAATTTCCATAGCTAGGATTATCTTCCAATTCTCGTGGGAAAGTTTCAGGCAGTTTGCCGGAGGGATTTACTTCTCCAAAAATAATCCTTGCAATGGCATCTCCTCCCTCCTGTCCCGGATAATATGCCTCAAGTATGGCCGGGACTTCTTCAAGCCAGGGCATGGCCACCGGAGTACCATTAATCAGGACGAGGATGGTATTGGGATTGGCCCTGGCCACGGACCTGATCAGTTTATTCTGTTGTTCAGGAAGCAGCAGGCTTTCCCTGTCCTGCATCCCCCCTTCATAAAGGTTTGACAATCCAGCGAAAATAATGGCAACATCGCTTTCCGAGGCTATTTTTACAGCCTCTGCAATGGGATCTTTTTTCCCCGGTATTTCCCATTCCAGCCGGATGGAGTTGCGATTGGCTTTTTTATGGAATTCAACACGCACTTCCCGGGAAATCTCTTCATTCATTTTTATCCTGACACTCTCACTGATCTTTTTAAACCCGGCCTCGAAGTTTTCATTGTAAGGATCTCCCCAATGATCAATCAGCAATTCACCATCCAGGTAAAACCTCACCCCTCCTTCCGTACAGTGAACACCTATATTGTATTCACCCGTAACAGGAGGCAATACCTGGCCTGTCCACCGAACCGAATAATCCCCTTTGTCTACCTCCTGGCATGGCGCTGCCCATCCCCATGAGAAATCAATTTTATCATCAATACGGACCAGCACAGGATCCCCTTTTAATTCTTTGCCCATAAAATACTCCCCCTTTAACCCCTGACCCGGATGAATTCCATCCATAGAGCTGAGATATTGGCTATATATAATGGGCATATCTCCCTTCATCCCACATCCTTCTTCAAACAAGATCCTTACGGGATCCAGGCAATACTTTTTTATGCCATCCAGGGGACTTACCGTACGGCAGGCTGTGACCGAGGCAGATCCCCCTCCACCCAGCCTGGCTTCCCTGGCATTTGGACCGATCACGGCCACTTTTTTCATATCCTTAATATCCAGGGGCAACACACTGCCCTTATTCTGCAAGAGTACTATCGCTTCTTCTGCTGCTTTCCGGGCAATAGTATGGTGGCGTGGTGTATCCCATTCGGCATTTAAACCAGATTTGTCGTTATCCAGGGATTTCGATTTAATAATGGCAGCAAGTATCCTGCCTACCCTGTTATCCAATTCCTCTTCTGTGAAATTGCCCTGTTCAATCTCTTGCAGTATGGCGGCTTTTGTCAATATTTTACCCGGACCTGGCATTTCCAGGTCAGTTCCCGCATAAAGGGCTTTTAAACTATGGGTTCCTCTCCAGTCTGATACAACAAATCCCGGATATTGCCATTCATTTTTAATGATATCATTTATCAGGTGATTACTAGCTGAAGTATATTCTCCATTAAGGGCATTATAACTGGTCATGATTCCCCAGGGATTGGATTCAAGAACAGGGATCCTAAATCCGGGTAAGTAAATTTCCCGGAGAGTCCTTTCCGAGACTTCCACGCTTAGCTGACTCTGGTTGGTTTGCTGGTTATTGGCCGTAGCTGCCTTTATCACCGCCCCTATATGCTCAGATTGAACCCCCTGTATGAATGAGGAGGCCATGGAACCGGTTAAAAAGGGATCCTCGGAATATGTTTCATAATTTCTTCCTCCCAGTGGGGTGCGATGGATATTCACCATGGGGGCGAGGAGAATAGCCGCCCCTAGGGCCCTGGTTTCCCTGCCAATGGCAGCTCCGACCTCCTGTACCATTTCACGGTTCCATGTGGCTGCCTGTCCAACTGCCGTGGGAAAACAGGTCGAGCATCCAGAGTAATTCCCTTCTTCATCAAGCACAACCGTGACCCCATGTCCGCAATCAGTTGCCCGGATGGATGGTATCCCAAGCCGTTCAACACCTTTTATATGCCACATGTCTCTCCCGGTCAGAAAGCTTGCCTTTTCTTCGAGGGTCAGCAATGATAAGAGGTTTTCTACCCTTTCGTTTATGGGTAATTCAGGATTTGAATAGGGGGCAATATCTTCTTTTGCACATCCGAATAACATGATCAATAATGCGATCATAAAATGAGACAGGGTCCTATATATAATTTTATGGTTCATCTTTTATGGGAACTAATCAGAAGGATTTTAAGCGTGGAGATGAAACCTCCTTTTCCCATTCAAGTATTTTTTCTTTCAGGCTGCTTACTTTCCCAGGCTGGTCATTAAACAAATCATGCTGTTCTGAAGGATCATCATCCAGATTGAACAGCTTCTCAAAAAGAATGCTGTCATTCACTATTTCAGTCAAGTATTTATATTCTCCATCCCTGATGGCTTTCTTTACGCTATTACCACGTTTTGCCCTCCAGTACAGTGTTCGTTCAAAATCCTGATCCTCCTGGGAGACATGATTAACAATATCATATCCATCTGTCTGCAGTTGTTCTGTGTTAACACCGGCCAACTTCAGGATGGAAAAACTCAGATCAAAACTGATTGATACCTGATCTGACACTGTGTTACCCTTGATATTTCCAGGCCATCGGATAATGCAGGGAACACGAATGCCTCCTTCATAGACATGGCCTTTGAACCCTGATAGAATGCCATTGCTGGCCATCCTGTGCCCTCCGTTATCCGAAAAAAAGAAAACAATGGTTTCTTTTTCAATGTCCTTCTCTGCCAGGGTCCCCAGGATCTCTCCAATTCCCTTGTCCAGGGCCTCAACCATTTCAATGTATTTCTCCCTGCTTTGAGATTTCCATTCTTCACCATTGATTGGCCGTCCCAGATCATCGCCAGGTCCCTGGAAGGGAGAATGTGGTGAGGTAAAAGGAAGGTAGAGGAAAAATGGACTTTTCTCATCCTGCTGGTTCAGCCATTCAATAGCCTTTTCGGTGATCAGTTCCGTCATATATTCACCATCGTGAAATATCTCCTTTCCGTTTTCTGCCAGGTTATGAGCACCTGTAAAGTCCGGCAGGTTGATTGATGCCTGTTCAGCATGGTAAAAATAATCTCCACCATAACCAATATTGCCGATGGAGTAATCGAATCCCTGATTGTTGGGCCGGAACTTTTCTTCATAGCCCAGATGCCATTTACCCATAAGGGCCGTATGATAACCTTCCCTTTTTAATGCAAAAGGCAATACGGCATATTCGGGCGGCAGTCCCAGTTCTTTCTGTTCCCACAGCCAGATAGCTTCATCATACCTGCCAACATTGCCTGCCCCCAGCGCACATTCAAGTCCACCGACACGCTGCTGATATCCCGCTGAAAGTAAGGCGGTACGGGTTGGGGTACATTCCGGACCATTGGCGTAAAAATTTGTGAATCTCACTCCCTGTTCAGCCAGTTTATCAATATTTGGCGTTTTTATGTCTAAGCAACCATAACTCCCCAGGTCTCCATATCCCATGTCATCGGCAAGGATTAAAACTACATTGGGTTTTTGTTCCACCGAAATATTATTGCATGAAACACTCAGCAGTAAGGGTATCAATAGACATAGCAATCTCATTTCACTATATTTTTAATTATAAATACTCCTCGAAAAATCGAAATATGCTTTCATTCTCGAATACATGACCACCGGAGTGTTCGGAATATTCGAATAAATCTCCGACACCAAGCTTTTCATAATAGACCGCTGCTTTTTTTGCCTCACGGCGTACTCCCTCAAGATCAAAGAGGGTATCTTCAGCGCCCATCTGTATCATCAGTGCGCGTGGACAAACCATTCCGGCTACCTGGGCATTACCGACCTGATTAAAAAGGTTTCTGTCTACACGGTTCTTCAGATCATCTACCCGGTTCAGCATAAGTTCATGCTCGCGGAAATTTCCTGAGGGTATGGCTACCTTAATCTCAGGATACAGTGCAGCCACATGCAAAGTATAAAAACCACCCCATGAAAGTCCGGTCATCCCTATCCGGTCACCATCGATTTCAGGATGATGCCTGACCAGGGTTTTCGTACCCTCAATGATCATTTGCAACTCCATTCCTATTATACTGGTCCCAAGGAGTTTTAACCGGTTGTCCAGCATATTCCTTTCAGCCCCTTCTATTTCTGGATCACCCCCGTATTCGCAACGCATAATCAATCCAGGTGCCCAGACAATATAGCCTCTCTTAACTGCCTCATGTCCAAATGAATGGTAATTAATCCTGGTGTCCATGTCGCAGATAGCTTCAGGGTTGCCCCCTCCTCCATGCTCACAGATTAACATTGGTGCCTTCCCCTTAATTTTATGAGGCACCATATATATCCCATAAGCTTCTACTCCTTCTGCCACCCCTATCCATATCCTGTAAATATTACATACAGAATCCTTGCCTACAAAAACAGTACGGGGCTCCGAGCCCTTTGTTGCCAGGGGGGGAGGATAGCCGAATGATTCAGCCAGTTGTTCCCGGAAAGGAATGATGGATTTTTCGTACTGCTTAATGCCTGAATAATCCGGTGAAAATTTCGATAAAGTCTGTTCCTTTTGGTCCATGACCATCAGATCAATATACTTTTTCAATTCCAAATGTTGCTCTTCCCGGATAGGAAAAGACTCTGAGAATTTCTCCCTGTACTGTCCGGGTATATCCTGTGCAGAAAGACTAGCAGAACCAGCCACAATAAAACATAAAATGAGGATACTTCTTACTTTAAAATACATCCTTGGCTGGTATTTTGTATAGGTGAACTTCATAGTCTTCGTACTGATCCTCAAATATGCCATTAGAAATGATTAGTTCACGATCCTCTCCGATCACTGCAATTTCTACATCCTGAATCCCATTCAAGGTGAAAGTAGCTGTTGCTACCCCTTCACGCATGGAAACAGAAAAGATATACAGGATGTCTTCATAATGTTTTACCATAATATTAATCGGTACTCCTCCAGTCCCTAATTCAACTGTAACTATACCATGAACATCAGGGGAATTCAGTACAGGAGCCAGCTGATGGATTTGTGCATTGATCTTCGAAATTGCCGGGAACATGACCGGATCATCCAGTAATGCATTGGGGTTAGGTTCAGGCACCCACTCATGACAGAAATATCCAAATCCTTTCGCGCCATGAATGAGGGCCATCCAGACCTCGGCATTTACCTGGGCTGGAGTAGGTTTGTTCTCACTGTTAATGTGGGTGGTTTCAATCCAGCACCAGACAGGTTTATTGTCCCCTGACCATCGCCGGAGGTTATCAATTCCCTGTGCTACATACCACAGGTTATTCCTGACAAGCTCATATTTACTGGTTACCGGGTATATATCATAGGAAACGATATCACAAGCTTCAATATACTGAGTGTAAGAAAGTGTATCAGCCCTGCAGTCACCACGGCCAACCCAGTCGATATAGGATACTCCTTGTCCCAGGTTCAGATAAACCGGCCGGGTAGGATCTTTTTCTTGTACTGTCTTGTAATAATTTACGATAATGGCCGGATCAATACAGGGATCATATCCCCCAGATCCGTCTGCCTGTGCATTGTCGGGTTCGTCCTGCTGCGTCCATCCAACAATAATTGAGTCATTTACATGGTCGAGTCCGACACGGTTCTGTCTGCACATGACCGGCATACCCGCGTCTCTTAAAATGTCCAGTTGACTTTCCGTTGGCCCCTGCCATAGTCCCATATACAGGTTTATCCCACCTCTCTTATAGGCTGCTGCATCAGATGGATCCTGCAGCCATACGGCTATTGGAAAATGATTGGGATCATCAGGCAGCCCATTTATCCAAATGGTTTTATCCTGTCCCTTAGCTTCAAGAAGGCAGCAAATGAATATGATAAGCAGTTTTATCTTGCACATATTACATCAATTAGGACCGGAACACAGGTAGCCTAAAAATAAGAGATACTTAGCTCATATCAAAGTTGGACATTGGCCTTCAGAATAGTCTCCAATTGTTCCCAAAATATGCCCTGTCACAAAGCTCAACAAATTCCATATCCTTCCTCATTTCTCCCAGGTGCCTGAGATCCAGATACAGATAGAAATTCAGCCAATACCCGTAATGGTATTTTTCCCGCAGGGACTTTGGATTCATCAGATTTGAATACCAGCCTGTATTAAGCCTGTTTTTCTCCGCCACTTTCACAGCCAGCAAGGCCTTTTCCCACATTTGATTGGCAATTCCGGCATGCAGGTTTTTCAGATCTTCATATTCCAGGTCAGCCGTAATAATCAATGTTGCTGTATCAGGGATACCGAGCCCTGTTAAATCTACCGATCTTTCAAAAACTGTATCACCATTGAGATCATATTCAACATGGTCAAAGAATCCATTGTTATTATTATCTGTATATTTTATGGTTGGAAAAATATCAGGTTCTTTGGTGTTGTGATCCTCGGGCTGGATATTGGGACCTCTCCAACCCTGCCATCCCTGGAAATAGGCAGCGTGCTGATCTATCCGCCAGCATCCCCATTCAGCTCCAAACAGATGTATCCTGCCATCGAAAGGGGCAATATAGAGCTGTCCCTTACCGGAAAAATCAAGATCCCACTCCCCCCTGTCACCCGATACATCCGCCTGTGGATTATGGTCCAGTCCCCCATTGCGTGAACCTGAAATAAATGGATCTTTGGGTTCATAGAATTCTACTCTTTCCCACCGCTGGCAATCATCATCTTCATCATAGACGAGCCAGCACTCTTCCCATTGTCCTTTTTGGAATACAAGGTCAAAAGCGGCATCATGGTCAGCATAAATAAGTTCTGTCATATTTCTCCACCTGGGATCGTGAAAGTAGATATCAGTTCCGGCTAAACCTTTTATACTTTCGTAACTATGAACCTGGTCACTATAATCAAATCCTGGTCCCGCAAATTTGAGGCTCAGGTCATAATCAAATTCATTCGAGGGACCGTTATCATTATCCAGGTCGAATGTTAAATAGGCCTGGTTAATAATACCGTCAAAATGAAAACTTCTCATTTCATCAGTAATGTTGCC
>CAZXOJ010000056.1:0-8945 GCA_964642325.1 uncultured Bacteroides sp.
CTTCTGTGATCTGCTGGTGATACATGTCATCTAATAATTTGCATGAGGGACTGTTAACAGCGCGGCATATCGCAAAGGCCTGGGGGATGCCGGTAAGGAAGAGGCCGGGGTGATTCCAGCGGTTCAATGGTTCAAGAACGATGATTACACCGTCTTTTTCTGCGATCTCGCTTAATTCCCTCAGACAGTCAATTACATTGGCTGTTTGGTAGTCTATCTCCAGTTTTGTATCTAGTTTTCCGGGGACAATGAGGGCATGTTTTGCACCTGTCCGCTTCGAGGTTTCAATGGCTTCATACATTCCCTGCTTCCACTTCTCCCTGCTTTCGCCATCATCATAAACCATAGACTCGCCTCCTTCTGCTGCCCGCAGGACAAAGGGGCCCAGATCCATGTTATGGCGGCTTAATTCTGATGCAATCTTCTCTTGTATGGCCGCTTCCTTTTTTGCCAGCCCATTATCAAAAATGGCCCTGAAGCCCTGGTCATTAGAGAATTTAATGAAGTCCACCGGATCCTTGCCAGCCATCTCCGGAAAAGCATTAAAGCTCGGGGCATATTTCAGATTGAACTTCGCATTGTTTGACATTGCTTGAGGATCTGCCTTTCCATAAGCAACTGTACCCAGTCCTGCAGCAGCTGATGCAGCCACTGTCCGTTTAATAAAAATTCTTCTTTCCATATTTTATTAGTTTAATTTGATTCTGAACTGACATGGGTTGACAACCTGCTTTATCTCTCCAAAATCTTAATGTTTTTCCACCGGATTGGCACACCCTCGCTCTGTAAACCCAGGGATCCCGAAGTCAACTCACTCCCCTTTACCGTTGAAACCTGGATTCCGTTAACCCTGATGAGCATGTCCCCACCTTTGACATCAACCGTCATGGTGCTCCACTCACCTACAGGATTAATGGCCATGTTCCGGGCTTCCTGGTCATAGGTCCTTTCACATTTTACCGACCTCGGAATAGGGAGGATCAGACCTGCCTGCCTATGCTGTCCCTGAACCTCAATGCTTAAAGGCCAGACTCCCAAAGCATTCTTCTCACCGATATGGACCAGGCAGCCGCTGTTTCCCTTGAATATGGAATCCGCCTCAAGGTCTGCAGGCCGGTCAAATGCCCACTCATAGGAAATGATATAGTCGCTGTAAGATTTACTAGTGTAAATGTACCCTCGAGGTTCACCTGGACAGAAAATCATACCGTCTTTTATGGTCAGTGCCTCTATATTATCTGATCCCTCCTTTCCGAGATGGGAGCTCCATCCTTCAAAATCATGTCCATTAAAGAGAGCAATAGCTGCCTTACTACCTGCATCCTCCTTTTCTTCAAGAATTGGCTTGATGAAGATATTCTTCCAGCGAACTGTCATCTCTTCTGTTCCGTCTCCGATCCCATGAACCTGTAAACCAATGAAACCCTGACTATTGTCCATATACCGTCCTGCATCATACACCAGGTCAGCAACCAGGTTCCCATTGATCCAGGTCTGGATCTTGCGCCCTACTGCAAGGATGCGGTATTGGGTCCATCCTTCATTTTGAAAATAATTATGGGCACTGTCGGCCGCGTCTGATTCGGGTTCGGGGGACTGCCAGCCACCAGCGGCTTCTCCGTAAATATACCCTGACTGGCCCGGGCTTTTTTCTATCTCTACCTGTGGTCCGTAGACCCTGCCGCCATATTCCTCACCCCTCAACTTGGCCCTGATTTGTACCCCGGAATTAAAAAATTTCTCATCGAATTTTACCTGAAAGGTTAGTTCGAAATCAGCAAATTCCTTATGACTGCATAGGAATGTGTTAGGGCTTCCCGGGGTCGTTGTACCAACGATCGCGCCCCCATCAACCTGGTAGGTAGCAAATCCGCTTTTAATGCTCCACCCTTCCAGTGTTTTCCCGTCAAATAATTGTTGCCAGCCAGCTTTCTTCTGTTTCTTGGTCAAGGAATTGTCAGGTTGACCATAAAGACCAAAAGCCTGTAAGCTTAAGATCAGGGATACTGTGAGAGAGACAATTCTAGTCTTATTCATGTTTTTTGTCGTTTAGTTAATTTAATCATTTTACCCGTTAAGTACCCATCCTTTCCGGTACTCCTTGCGCAGGTAGTCATTGGCAACGGCATCATTCGTAATGCGTCCTGCTGCTGGATCATAGTTCAATTCCTTGCCTGCCTGATGAGCAGCAAGACCAAGCATCAAGGTTTCTATCATGCGACCGGCATAATCAAAATCGCATGAGGTTTTCAGGTCACCCTTACAGGCATTGATCCATTGGCTTACAAAGTTTCCATGAGGAGGTGCAACTTCATCTGCTGCAGGAGCGCTATAATAGGTCATATCTGCTCCCTCAGCAGAGGGTACCAGCATACGATTCCTGAAGTCTGCGATAAGGACACCTTTGGTACCTGTAAACATTACCCCATGTCCTACTTTCGCTATGTCAATGGCACGGTGTGGTGATTCAGGTTTTAATGTTCCCTGGTACCAATCCACACGGATTTCACCCCGCCAATCATTGGCTGGAAAATTAAAGATGGCATGGTGATCTGAGGGGACAAACTCAGGATGGTATGGATCACCACTCGCACTCGCCTTGGTAGGCAGGTCTGCATCTATGGCATTCCAGGCCAGGTCCATTGTATGGCTGCCCATATCTCCTACCTGCCAGCTGCCAAAATCATGGTACATATTCCATTGCAAGCAGTTCGCCCCTGGTTTCCCGGATAGATAATCAGGATTGTAAGCGTGCATTTGGACCGGTCCTATCCATTGTTCCCAGTCAACAGTTTTTGGCGCTTTACCTGCAGCAGGAAGATAACCCGTTTTATCGTGAGTGCGATTACCAAAGGCCTGGACCACCTGCAATTCACCAATCGCTCCATCTCGTATCAGTTCTGATACCCGGTCGAAATTTTCAATGGCATGCCGCTGGGTGCCATGCTGAGTTGCCAGCTTGTTCTTGTTTGCCAAATAGACCTTACGCACTTCACGTGCTTCGGAAACACATTCCCCCACTGGTTTTTCACAATAAACATGTAATCCGCGGTTCATGGCCCAGATGCTGATAAATGCATGGTGATGGTCCGGGGTAGCGACAATAACCGCATCCAGGTCCTTCTGTTCAAGACACTTGCGCCAGTCCGTGTATCTTTTTGCTTCTGGGAACTCCTTGACCGCCAGTGCCATATTACCTTCATGAACATCACAAAGGGCCACAACGTTCTCTTCCTTTATTATTTTATAAAAGCTGCTCCCGCGGCCATGGGCTCCGATCAGGGCGATATTCAGTTTATCAGTCCTGTTTTTACCTGCCAGGATACTATTTGGAAGGATCATAAGTCCAGCACCAGTGGCAGCGGCGGATTTAACAAAATTTCTTCTTTTCATAGTGTTGGTTTTATAAATAAATAGTTACGCTTTGTCCGGCAAAATTGTCCTGAGGCAACTCAATGGCAAATTCAGTTACCCCTTCCTCCTTTTTCCAAACAGCTTTAAAATTTTCTCCAACTTTTTCAATTTCAGATGAGATGGAGAGGTGAATCTGACCCAGTTCGCGGTTGGGATCTGAGACCGATATCTGAGTGATGTTTCCTCCCTCTGCTTTCAACATGACGATCCCCGGACTCTGGCATTTTAGTTTAATGTTATCCGTAATCTGAACTTCTCCGGCCTTGTAAAATACAGCCTGGCACATTCTCAGTTCTGAATGTTTTACGGCTTGCACTTCCGGTGTATTTGATAATACAGTTATATTATTCCTGGAAGTATTTTGTTCCAGCTCATCCACAGTTGTAGCTGGAACAACCACGTACTGGTATGATTTGTCGCTTGGTCTTTCACCATGGTTGATCCAGATTGAGAATACATCCAAAGCTATTTCCTCTTTGGGTGAATCGGTTTGTTTGTTAATTAAGTACCAGGAACCGGTGGCTTTATTATTCTTGATATTCACGGTTGATGGTTCCGGAAATACATAGCCAATTCTATCCTGGAAGATCCAGTCCACATTTTCCAATTCTCTTTCACCCTTCTCCAAAACAGATTTTTGATTATTGCTGAAAATGGTTACATCGTCCCGAAGCAGGCATTGGTTAAGTGTGGTAAAAACAGGTAGCTGCTTATCACCTGAGATTCCAGTTCCCAGGCAAACATATTCTTCATCAAAAAAGAACCAGGATTTTCTTGCGCATAACGGATCGTGCGGGCTTTTAAAATCAAAAGCCGCAGCACCATATGTTCCATCTGTAACTGCACCGGCAAAATCAGTTATTCCAAGCTTCTGTATCTCTCGTTCAGAAGGCATCTCAGGTTTTTGCATAATGGTCGTCCCGGGGATTTTCTGGTAGTCAAATACCGGGGCTATATCATAATATTCATCTCCTGTCCGGGAAATATGATTGGTACCATCTCCTCTGTGATGATTGAACAAAGCTTCACTATTGTATGGTACTTCCATGTTGTGGGTCCGTGTTGAATACATCCTGACGGATGTAAAATAATCAGGCCTTTGGAATGAAAAGTGTTCCGAATGCCAGAAAAAGGTCGCATGCGAGAGGGTTGGTTTAATCCCGTTGTTCCGAATGTCTGCAATTTCCTGGATTTCATCTTTCCTGTAATCCGTTGTAAGTAATAGCCTTTCAGCCATGCTCGCATTATAAGGATTCAATGTACCTTCACGGCTGATGCTCCGATTTTTAGCCCCGGGATCAGGGTATTTGCCATAAACAGCGGTTTTGCAAATCCCATCCAGAAAATAATCTACCAATTGTTCCAGTTTATCGCTCGAAAAGGAATATTGGGTGCCGGCAGTATAGACAGCCCATTCAACAAAAGCAGCAGCATATCCCAAACCATAGGACAGCGTATTATTTACCCCATCGGTACGGTGATGAAAACTGTAATCGTACTGCATACCCCTTCCGTTGGCTTCAGGAACACCCAGCCCGGATCTGTCGAGGCGGTAACTGTATCCATATCGCATACCTATCCAGGGAACAAATTTTATTTCGCCTTCAATGATCCTCACCACTTCCTCAAATTGCCTATCATCATTGAGAAAAAGCATATTTTTGGCATGGATGCCGGCAATCTTTATCCTGTCCCCACCTGGTCTGGCGCCGGAAGCATTTATATGAGAACGCCCGATGATGGGTTGTGTTTTTTCCACCAGTTCGGCCGGTAATTCATCTCCTATTATCAGCATCAAATTAACCAGGCTGCCCGGTGTGCCGATCTGATTATACCACCAGTTGTCACAAAAAAAGTCGTTCTCAGCCCAATAAGCCAATGCTGAAACTATGGTTTCCTTAACTTTTTTCTTTTTATGATATTTTGAAGATTTGTTTTTGTATGCCCTTGCAAGTGCAACCATATTTGAATAATGAACACGGTGTTCGAATCCTGTACGGGATACATCGGTATAATTTATTCCGGGCCAGGTACCATCCTCCCGGAAGGTATTCATCAAATCTCCGATCCGGTCATCGTCTACGGCTGGTTTCATTAAGGATTCCACCACGAGTTGTTTCACTTTTTCAAAATCTGAAATGGCACATTCACCTTTGATCACTGATAACAGCAGTGATGAAAAAATAATAAACTGAAATAATCTTTTCATTTTAATTGATTTTATAATTAATGATCCGGTCGTTTATTTTTCCAGAGTTTAAAATCGTCCCAATAAATTTGCAATGTTTTTCCCTTGCTGCTCATATAATCAATCAATCCTTTTGAAGTGTACAATTTCAATGGATTAAAATCAGATACCCCGTCAGGATCTGGATCAGTGGTGTTATGGGTAATTTTATGAAGATCAAAAATCACTTCCTCCTCACCTTCTTCAGTCCTAATTGCCATATAGTACCTTCCCTCCTTCTCATTTCCTTCTTTGTAGTAATATTCAAGGGTAAACCATTCTCCAATGGGTACCTTTACCTTTTCATTGGTTTCTGCCCAGAGGGTTGTGTATTTTTGCCTTCCATTTTCAAACAGCTGGCAATCTTGTGCATCAACAATAAAATACAGATCACTTTCCCCTTCAACTGGTTTACCTATGCCGAGGGTAATCCTAAAACCATAGGGCACTGATTGGCTCCATGTAATATTATTCCAGTATTCTGCAATGGTAAGCCAGTGAATCTTATCGGGAAAAGTACGGACTGTATTAAAATCTTCATGGAGGAAGATCCTCTCTGATTGATAAAACTCTTTTATTCCCTTACCGCCATATATATTTGCCTGAATGCGCCCTTTCTTTCCGTTCACATTGGGTTCAGTGAGCCAGAAATGCAGCACATGGTTTTGCGGATTTCCCGGTTCCGGAATAATTTTGGCGTAACGCATGCTTGGATCCCCACCCTGGTATTGCAGGTTAAAATTTCCAATATCCGGGTGATTATCAAAATCATTCACCCAGTCGTTCGGACTGGCCAAGGAATGATCAACTCCTACTATATCAGCATCCGAGTGCAGGGTAACAACCCCTTCCCCCTTGGAAATAACCTTCGAGTCCGGTTCAAAACCTGACTGAAATATCAGTTCAGCTTCGCCAATTTTATCAAAATACCATCTTACTCCCGGATCGCCTGGCACACCCTGTCCACCCAGGTCATAACGATTGTCCCAATCCTGTGCCACTCCCTGGAACCATGGGTTTGAATGTAAATGGACATACAGCCCGGGTCTTTTTCTTGCTTCTTCAATTTCAATGTAATGTATGGCTTTACCTTCCGGGGGATATACTCCCTGGGGTTTGAATTGCCCGGTCCAGCCCCCAAAAATTTCCACGTTTACGATGGGTTTATCTGGTACACCGGCTGCCTTAAAATAATCGTAATGCCATCCGCTGTGATGCCCGTTCTCTATATCCACACTGTATGTGTCGAATAGCAAAACATCCACAAACTTTGATTTTCCGATCACAATATTCATACTGTCATGATACCCACCACCTCCTACAAGCCTTTCAGGATCAGTTTTTTTAACCTCTTTACAGAGACTAATGATGTTTTCCGGCTTGTTGAATGCAAATGCCTTATAGGATTTATAATAACCGGAGTTTTGTTCATTGGCAATATTGACAATGACATTCCGGTAGGGTTTTAATTTTGTGGTTACCAACCGGACAGCATGGCGTATGTCTTCTTCGGATTTCAGGTTACAAATTTCAGGATCCTTCATGGTACGCTGGTAAAAAATACCGACAATGACAACCATATCTCTTTTGGCACATTCACCAATAATTCGTGTCAGCCTGTCCCAATGGGCCTCATCAATGCTTGCCCCATTTGCTCCAAACGGATCAGTAAAACCACCACTTGATCCTTGTACAAATACTGAAATACAATTGATCCCACTTGATTTGTAATCATCCAGGTTTGAGATAAGGTCCGCTGTGTATGCTTCACGCTGCGAAGCACTGGCTACACGAACCCCCCACATGTCTAAAGGTTTTCCATCCAGCAGAAAAGCTTCACTGTTAATCTCTAAGACTTGTGCCGATACAGATGTAAGAAAAAATCCACATAACAGTACGATCAATGTTTTATTCATGTCAGGTATTTTAATAAATGTTTATTCACCCGCCAGCCTGACCCTGATGGACAGGTCTTCACCCTCAATGGTCCAGGCCGGTATCCTGATTTCCAGCCGTTTCAATCCTTCTTTCATGGTATCTATATACAGCGGAGGTGGATTGAGTGAAATGACAGACATGGTGAGTTCAGGGTGTGAAAGGTTCTCTATTTTAATACTTTTTCCATCCTGGCTCAATATGGCACCGCCATCAACAATCTGCACATCGGCCTGTGTCATTAATTGCCAGGTGATCAATTTTGTTTCCTCCGATATCTCTATGTAATCCTCGATTAACAGTGAAGCAGGACCATCCTTTATAAACTTCCTGCTGGCACTTTTTAATTGGCCTTCAAATGTGGGTGTCATATCAATGGTAGCTTCAGGATTTACCCCTGCTTTAAATTCAATAATGGTTGCTTTCCCATCGACTATGTGAAGTTCGTTATTTACAGAAATGGTGCTGTGGCCAAAATTGCCCTTATTCAACAATTTCCACCTGTCACAATCCTGGCAGCTGCTCCATAATTTAAAACCGGTCCTTTCTATTCGGCCATATCTGCCAGTATTGCCAGGATCCACACTCCATCGCAATCCATACAATTCAAACACAAATGACCCTCCATCCATATTCCCATGACTCACAGTTCCCCTTCCGCCCTTTCCTCCAAAATAATATTTATTGGGGTCATTCTCCCCGCCGGTAAAAAACACCACCGGGTTGGCTCCATCCCCTTTCCAAGCCGTCGGAATGGTCTCTTCCCCTTTCTCTTCATACTGGGCCAACCACACCAGGGCCGGGCCTGCCAATCTTGATAATTTCCCCATATCTTCAGGGGGCCGCATGAACAGATCCTTTTCAAAATAGGTCCTGTTGCCAGTTTTTGAAGCAAACCAGGCCAGCGTAATATCACCATTCCTGCCGCTCCGTTCGCCGCAGTCGGCAAAATTATATACCAGTCCGGATGGTGCCACCGACAGGACCCTGAAAACTGCGCTCTCTTTAAAGGCCGGGTAATCAAAGATCCCGAAATCAGTTCCAAAGGCACTTTCTAACATGGCTGCAGTCGTAACCGTAAAAGATGTTCCGTAGCGCCAGTACGTGGCCCCTTCCGGATATACCCCGTCAGGTCCGTATGAAGCCAGGGCATTTACCATACCATCAATGGCCCTGTGGATGGTTTTAGCTGCCAGTTCAGGTTCGATTTCTGCAACAGCTATCGAAGCGGCAACCATGCCGCCATTACAAACCTGGTTCCAGTTACTATGACCATAAAAAGGTCCGCGTCTGCCACTCTCCGGCCAGCTTGGCTTAATACCTTTTTCGACCAGGGATCTTTTGGCCAGATCAATGGTGGATGCCGGCA
>CAZXOJ010000056.1:9045-18216 GCA_964642325.1 uncultured Bacteroides sp.
ATTATCGGTTTTTCAAAAACAGATTCAGCATTCAGTTTTATGGCCTTATATACGTTCTGGACAACAGGATCAGTTTTCAATTTCTTCTTCAGGTTCTGTTCAGTCTTTTTGTTCAGGACAAGCCGGGGGGATTGTTTGCTGAGATTCTTCTTGAGATAGGCCACCGATATGGGATTATCCAGTTTTACCGGCTGTGTTTCACTATCATCCCGCGTTTGAGCAGGAAGATTTAATGAGCCAAATGTCAGGCTATAAATCAAACAGATTGTTAATGCAATAGGAACGCTTCTTGTTTTCATTGTGTTAGGTGGTTATTATTTAATTAGAACTGCATTCATTACCGGGGGCATCTCTATCATCCACAAATTATTTTTGGCCTTTTTAGCTATTACTTCAGTCCTATCTCCATTGACTTCGTAAATGATTTTTCCATCATGGCTGAAGGGCAGATGTATAACAGTGCGTTGATTTGATGATACAATTATTTCATCTTCTTTAATCTCCAGACTAGCGCTGATATTATTTTTGTCTTTTGCTTCTATGGTATATTTTCCTGAAGAGATTTTTGTTCCATCACCGATATAGAGGTAAGAGAGACCACTATTGTTGTAGGAAATCACACCAAAATGCCCTGCAAATAGCTCATTTTCATTTTGCCAGGATTTATTTGAAAAAGACTGGATGATGGTTTGTTTTCCATGATCACTTTCGACGTTTAATAAACTTATCTCACCATCAGACTCACCGGTAACAGCATTTATACTATTCATATTTTCACCGGAGTATGATTCATAAACAACCATGAATGGCTGCTCCCAGGCATTTCCATTTTGACGGACAATGGCAACCGGATTTGGTATAAGCCTGTAGGCCTCAGGGGCAGTATAACTTTTAGGAGCCATGGCTGTAAAGTACTCCCTGTCTGATCCACCTGCAACATGCATATCCATGAAAACATCCTCATCATCTTCTACATTCAGGCAAAATTGGGCTTTCACATCATTTCCGTAGTTCTTTGTTGTTTGTTTGTCTTCGAAAAGTTTGTATCCTGGCCCATATCCCTCTACATGTTCCGACAATGCATTGGTTTGATGCATTGAAAGCAAATTGTCCTCACCGTCATACAGGCTAATGCTATGCCCTAAATTATGATACAGGTATTCATTTTTTTCCCTGTTGTCTGAATGATAAATATCTACATAGTACCCTGATATATCTGAAGTACGGATCAATGCCAATGTTCTTTTCTGTTTTGTGTTGGTTGAAGGTTCAAGGTAATTGACCGAAGTAAATGAGCAATTTGGACTGACTGCTGCCTGGTCGGGTAATGGTTCCATAACATTCAATGCTATCGCTCCCATGGGTTTTGTCCCGCCCCCGCCTCTGAATGCCCTTGTCGGACCTGACTTCCCGGCTGCAATCACCGTATTATGTGCTGCAAATAATGCATAGTAGTTTATATGAACTTTGGTATCATAATGCCCGCCTATCCCGGGATCATTTCCCAGGACCATGCCCTGTCCATACAGTTCCATGCCAATCCCATTACAATGATTATGATTGTAGGTTGCACCCTGTAAATAGCACATCATGCCATTGGCCTGGTCAATGCCATTGCGCTGGAGAAAACATTTTGCAAAATCCAGGGTACCTGTTCTTGGAAGTTGAATATCTGACTGTTCAGTTTCTGGCAATTCGCCCATGCTACTTAGCAAACCAAACCATCCTGAGTTTTCTCTTTTATATCCACTATCAATCATTTTCTTCATCACGGAAACGAGCGTTGGCAGAATAGGATCATTGTATTTGTTTGCCATTGATATGGCTATCTCAAGGTGCCTTGGGTCCATGCTCCCTCTTCTTGTATCGCCAAAGGCCATTACCTTATTGTTTGGGAATAGATATCTCATCATGGCATAGGATGCCTGGTAAAGCGGAGGGAATTCTGTAAACACTTTATAGCCATTTTTTTCAGCAGCAACCGAGGCACGCAATATATTCCCGACGGGAAAATTATGGTAGCCCCCGGGTTCTTTCCAGTGCCCGTCAGGGGTCAGCCAGCGCTCGCATGTCGACTTTAGTGAAAGCCTGCCGCAGCTCCCATTGATTTTGTCTTCATACCTAAAGTAGTGCAAATACTCATCACGTTTTGCCTTGTCTGATAAAGCAAGAGCACTGTAAAGATATGTTGGGCTTTGTGCTGCAAACCAGTTGTTATTCCAGAACCCGCGTTCAAGTTGTGTTTGGGTTAGTCTCTCAAAAACGCTATCAAACTTGTCAAGAGGTGCGCCATTTTCCTTCAGGTAGCCATAGAGGAAATCAAAAGCGAGCGGCAGTGTTGAGTAGGCCAGGTCACTGAGGGACTGTACTGCAAAAAATCCATCCCTGCAGGCACCCTGGTAGGGATTTTGATGGTATGCACCACTCACCCACTGGTTGAGGATGTCATTGGAAAGCCTTGCGTATTTCTTATCCCCAGTAAGCCAGTAAATAATGGCAGATTCCAGGCATATGGTATTGATGGACCCATTGATGCTGCCTACGATTGTCTGGGGATCGGTCCAGTACCATTTTCCCGAGGGTGCAGTGGATTGCAGGAACATTTCGTATGCAGTATCATTCACCGGGAATTCTTCAAGCCCAGGACGCCTGAAAGGAAAACCTTCAGGGTCTAATGGGGGCCGTTTGTGAGTGGTTCCCCTAATGGTAGGAACAGGTGCATTCCCCTCCATTCGTATCAATGCAGTACCACCCGGGTCCGTATAAAAATCGGTGTAATGCTTACCCGGAACCCTGTGCATCTGGTACCTGGAAAGGATCCAGTCTGGCTGCCTTGTATGCCTTTCAGCAATGGGCTCGATCTTCTCCAACATATTGCCATACAGTTCTTTCGCCCAGGCCTGATCTTCAATCTTTGATAAAACAGATTGTTTGTCATCATCGTTAACCAATATCCGGGGATGGTTTTGAGCCTCAACCCTGATAAAGGTGGACAACAGGAAACCAACAATAATGAATGATCTTAATATGGCTGTCATAATTGTGAATGTATGGCTCGCCATCCCTTTCCCCTATTTAATAGCTTACTCAGTTGATTTACCAGGTCCGCATTTTCCGGGAGTTTGGAGATATTCACATTTTCACCCGGGTCAAGCTCATGATCGAAAAGGTCGCGCGCCATTACTTCACCGCTGCTTTCCCTGATCCATTCCGTGAAACGATATCGATCCGTTTGGATACTGTAGCCTATGACCACTTTTTCAGGATCATTTCTATTTAGCGGCCATACCGTTATGGCTCCTTCTTTCCATGGTTTATCCGGGTTCTCAACAAGTGGTGCAAAACTCGCTCCCTGTAAATGGTCTGGTAACTCTATGCCAGCCAGTTCGCAAAGGCTTGGATAGATATCTACAAATTCAACAAAGGCATCGGTTTTAAATGAACCCTTTGATTGTCCGGGCACCCTTAACAGTAGCGGTACATGATTGTCCAGTTCAAACTGGGTATGCTTACACCACATGCCATGTTCGCCCAGTTTCCATCCATGGTCACCCCAGAGTATCACGATGGTATTTTGATCCAGGCCGCTTTCTTTCAGGCCAGCCAGCAATCTCCCGATTTGTGCATCGATGTATGAAACACATGCATAATACCCATGTTTCAGGTCCCTGGAAAGGGATTCATCAAATAGTTCCTGGCCCTTTGGAATGCCGGCATAGTTCCTCAATTCACCAAAATTATATTCGAAATACTGGCTCACATTCTCAGGCATATAAGGATTATCCGCCATTTCAATTTCATCAGCATCATACAGGTCCCAGTACTTCTTAGGTGCATTAAAAGGTAAGTGTGGTTTTTTATACCCAACTGCCATGAAGAATGGCTTTTCGCTGGACTTGTAATCAGCCAACTGATCAATGGCAAGATCCGTCATCATGCCGTCATGATAGGCGTTATCGGGCACATCAGGGGACTCATACGCAGGACCACGGCCACCTCCCGGCCCGCCCCTTTGTTCCCGGTAATAAGCATCATATTCATCCAGGATCCCAAGGGCATCTTCTGATAAATAACCCCTTCCCTGTTCTGCAGTTTCGGGTACCACCCTGTTTTCTCCCCATTGTACCTGGCGATCAATACCATGGTGGTAAATCTTACCGGAGGCCCAGATCTGGTAACCATTGTTTTCAAAATGCTGGTTCATTGTTAACACATCAGGGGCCAAATCATTTAATGCCCCGGTATTGTAGATCATCAATGTATCCGGCCGCAAGCCACTCATTAAACTTGCCCTGGATGCCATGCAAATTGGCTGCTGGCAATATGCCCGGTTGAAAACAATACCTTCTCTAGCTAGCTGGTCGATATTTGGACTCTTTATGGCTTCATTACCATAACATCCTAATTCAGTCCGAAGATCGTCCACGGCAATAAAAAGAATATTTGGTGGCCGGGCATCAGTTTCATTATTCTTACTTTTACCCTGGCAGGCAGACATAACACTGGCAAAGGTCATCATGAAAAAGAGAATGTAGATTTTTGTATTTTTCATTGTTATTAAATTGAACTATCAATATACGCAATAAAATGAACAGAACATTAGGCATTTTACTCTTATCACTCATAAGCCAGGCGGGATTTTCTGGGGACATAAACTGGACAGCCAAACGGATCACTTCTCCGGAAAGCCAGAGTGAATCGAACTCCTGGATGAACTTTCAGACAGAAGTTAGTTTGGAAAGAGTGCCTGGACAGGCCATGGCCAATATCGCCTGCGATTCAAAATACTGGATGTGGATCAATGGCCAGCAGGCTGTCTATGAAGGGCAGCTTAAAAGGGGACCGAATCCAGGGGATACTTATTACGATGAGGTGGATATTGCACCCTACCTGAAAGAGGGTAACAATACCATTGCTATCCTGGTCTGGTATTTTGGTAAAGATGGATTTTCACATAACAGCAGTGGGGAAGCGGGACTGGTTTTCCAATGTGATGAGATCGGGCTGGCCTCTGATGGGAACTGGCAAGCCCGCCTTGACCGGGGATTTGAGAACACATCAAGGCCCTATCCCAACTACCGTCTGCCGGAATCCAACATCCGTTTCAATGCAGAGCGCGGCAATTTTGACTGGATCCAACCTGGATCTGACCTACTGGGATTCCGAAATGCCAAGGTTATCGGGGAAGCCGATTCACCTCCCTGGAATAATCTGGTACTTAGACCCATTCCCCCGTGGAAAGATTATGGCCTGAAGGATTATGAAAACAACGATGAGATCCCGTCCATAAGCCATGGTGAGGAGATCATCTGCAAATTGCCATATAACTGCCATGCCAGCCCATATCTGGAGATTGAGGCTCCTGCGGGACTGCTCATCAATATGCAAACGGATAATTATGATTACATGGGATTGAATGTAGCTTCTGTCAGGGCAGAATATGTCACCAGGGAGGGGGTCCAGCAATACGAATCCCTGGGATGGATGAACGGCCATATTGTAAAATACAGGATCCCTGAAGGCGTTAAGATCAAAGCGCTTAAATACCGGGAGACAGGTTTCAACTGCGAGTTCAGCGGAACCTTCAAATGCGATGATGAATTTTATAACAAGCTCTGGAAAAAAGCAAACCGGACCCTCTATGTGACCATGCGGGATACTTATATGGACTGCCCGGAAAGGGAGCGGGCCCAGTGGTGGGGAGACATGGTGAACGAGAGCGGTGAGGCCTTCTATGCATTGAGTCCCTCGGCTGCCACCCTTACCAAAAAAGGAATGCTGGAACTCATCAACTGGCAACGCAGCGATGGGACGATTTTCTCACCGGTGCCTCAGGGAAACTGGGACAGGGAACTGCCAGGACAGATGCTTGCGAGTATTGGTTATTATGGCTTCTGGAATTACTACATGAATACAGGTGATAAAAAAACCATCACCGAAGTCTATGATGGCGTCAAAAGATACCTGGATGTCTGGCAAATCAAGGAAAACGGGATCCTGGTTGAGCGGGAAGGGGACTGGTACTGGGGGGACTGGGGACAGAAAATCGACAAACAATTATTGTTCAATGCATGGTATTACCTGGCATTGAAAGGTTATGCAAATATGTCGGAATTGCTGGGCTATGAGTCGGAACTTACAAGAACCAGAGAGGACATGGCAGCCTTTAAAGAATCATTCAATACAGTTTTATGGGACGGGAAAGGTTACCGAACAGCCAGTTATGAAGGTGAATATGATGACAGGGCCCAGGCGCTGGCCGTTGTATCCGGACTGGCAGACGAAAAGAAGTATCCGGCCCTTCTGGAAATATTCAAAAGCAGCTTCCTGGCCAGTCCTTATATGGAAAAATACGTCATGGAAGCCCTCTTCGTCATGGATGAAGCAGATTATGGACTGGAGCGAATGAAGAAAAGGTTCTGGAAAATGGTAGAAGAATCGGAGTACACCACCCTTTATGAAAACTTCAGCGAAAACAAGGACATATTTGGCAGCGGCACCAACAACCACGCCTGGAGTGGCGGAGGATTAACCGTCCTGTCGCAGTATGTCTGTGGACTCTACCCCCTGGAACCTGCCTGGAAAACCTTCCAGGTAAAGCCCCAACCCGGGTTTTTAAAATCCGCAGCAACGGGTAACGAAACTGTAGCTGGGGATATATCCGTCAGTATTGAACAGGGCAAGTCTTCATTCACTATCGATATCAGTGTTCCCGATGGTACCCAGGCCATCGTATGTATTCCTGCGGATCATAAATCCATTGAGGTTAACCGGACCCTGGTATACAAAAAGAAGGCCGTCCAAAATGAACTGGCCTCATTCGAGGGCAAGGAAGATGGGTATAACCGTTTTAAAGTTGGAGCTGGCAAATTCACTTTCGAGGCAAAGTAAAAGGTTCTTTCTGTCGATATCTGGGCTAAAAAGGTAATAATTAGATAGGTCATATCAATCAATAAATCCTGAAAAACAAGGACATAAGTAATTGACAATCTGGATATATTGACATATCTTTATTTAAGATTTTCTATTCTCACAGATTTAGACCGCATAGCAATTGGGTGTTCCATTCACAGATAGAATTTTTAAGGTCAAGAAAAGAATCTTCTTTTTATTACTCCTTGCTGCTTTCTCATTAAACCTGTTCTGCCAGCAGGACAGTTTAATTGTACATGATTCAACTTATATCTATCGTTGGGATTCAGAAACTAATGACTGGGTAGGTCAATATCATACTGTTGATGCATATGATGCCAATGGGAATAACACTGTGTCAATTAGGTCTTGGTGGGATTACAATACCAATGACTGGCTATTATCCTATAAAGAGGTGTCATATTGGTCAGAATTAACAACCTCTATCTCCAGCAACATTATTGAACTTAATTACATTGTCTATCCTAATCCCTTTACGGATTACACTACAATCGAACTAAGCGATACTTACCAAATACTTAAAATTGAATTGATTGACATTCATGGCAGGACTGTAAGAAGTATTAATAACATCAACAGCAATTCAATAACGATTTACAGAGACAATCTACCGAGTGGCATTTACTTTATCAGAATCCAGTCTGATGACACCTATGTTAAGAAGGTAATAATTAGGTAATCTTTAAAGTCATGAAAAAAATCTACTTGTTATTACTTCTTGCCACCTTCTCATTAAACCTGTTCTGTCAGCAGGATAGTGTAATTGTTCTTGATTCAACTTATTCCTATAAGTGGGATACAATAACCAATGACTGGGTGGAAAGTAGGCGTTCTGTTTATACATATGATGCCAATGGGGATGAGACTGAGTATAGAACGTATGTTTGGGATTCAAAAGCCAATGATTGGATATTTAGTGGGCGTAATGTTTATGCATATGATGCCAATGGAAATCTAACTGAGTATATTAATTATGATTGGGATTCAAAAACCAATGACTGGGTAGGTGTTATTCGTTTTGTTGCGATTTATGATGTCAATGGGAATTGGACTGAGACTATTTATTTTAATTGGGATGCAGAAGCCAATGACTGGGTGTATGATTGGCGTTCTGTAGCTGCATATGATGCCAATGGAAATCAGACTGAGATAATTTACTATGATTGGGATTCAGAAACCAATGACTGGCTTGGGGATTTTCGTACTATTTATGCATATGATGCCGACGGAAATATAACTGAGGAAATTATATATAAATGGGATTCAGACTCCAATGACTGGGTAGGGTTTAATCGTTCTGTTTATGTATATGATGCTAATGGGAATCAAACTGAGTCCGTTAGTTATGAATGGGATTCAGAAACCAATGACTGGGTGGGAAATTATCGTTCTGTTTCCACATATGATGCCAATGGGAATCTAACAGAGATTGCAGGTTATATTTGGGATACAATTACCAATGACTGGGAAAATTCTTATCGTTTTGTTTATGCGTATGATGCCACCGAGAATAGAACTGAGGAAATTTGGTATTGGTGGGATTCAGAAATCAAGGACTGGGTGGGTAATTCACTTAATACTTGGGTATATGATGTCAATGGGAATGAAACTGAAAAAATATATTATTATTGGGATTCAGAAATCAAGGACTGGGTGGTTGGTTCACTTAATACTTGGGCATATGATGCCAATGGGAATCAAACTGAGTCTATTAGTTATGAATGGGATACCATAACCAATGACTGGGTAGGTCGTCGTCGTTTAGTTAATACCTATGATGCCAATGGGAATTGGACTGAGTTAAATAGTTATGATTGGGATTCAAACGCCAATGACTGGGTATATAACTCGAAATCGGTGTTATATTGGTCTGAATTAACAACCTCTATCTCCAACAACATTATTGACCTTAATTACCTTGTCTATCCCAATCCCTTTACAGATTACACCACAATCAGACTTTCTGATGCTGTCCAAACTCAAAAAATTGAATTAATTGATATTCATGGCAGGACTGTAAGAAGTATTAATAACATCAACAGTAATTCAATAACGATTTACAGAGACAATCTACCAAGTGGCATTTACTTTATCAGAATCCAGTCTGATGACACCTATGTTAAGAAGGTAATAATTAGGTAAATTCTATTATCCGAAATCCCAGGAAAACAAGGACATATGTGATTGACAATCTGGATATATTAACATAACTTTATCTAAGATTTCCTATTTCTCACA
>CAZXOJ010000057.1:0-18066 GCA_964642325.1 uncultured Bacteroides sp.
CTTGCCGTTGAACGATGCCTGTCAAAACGCTCCCCAAAATCATCCCTGATCTCCCTGTCGTCAAAATCGCACATGCCACGGATCTCATCAAGAAACTGTTCAGCCATGGCCACCTCTTCTGGTTGTTCCACTGACTTTTGGCTGCATAGTTTTTCAAGTTGATATACATAACGGATGTCATCAATACCCTCCCTTACCGCTTCCCAGTTTGGAGTTGGCAAAGGTCCTCCGGGGTGCGGGAAGAAGATGAACCAATCACTGAACTGGCTGTCCAGGTCTTCAAATGGATTTCCTCTTGAATTTTGCGTTGTTCCGGGTCCCCAGCTGCTCATACCATCCAGGTCATGCCTCCAGGTATAATATCCATAAATATACCTGCTGTAGGTGGGATTGTGAGACTGAATAGCTGTGTTGTTGTATTCGCATACTTTCCTGTCCGATTCACGGATTTTTACGCCGGGAGGAAGCGGCTTTCCCAATCTCTTGCTGTTGTACTCGATATCCAGGTTTTCCCCTCCAATATCGGTAGTACTCATGATGGTAGTACCGGGTACTTTTTTCATTTCCTTAAATAGATCCAGGGCAATTTTTTTACGTGATGCAATGCGTGGTTCGTCTATGGGCATAAAATACACAGGCGGTCCGTTGAGCTCCCGGTTCAGCTTTTTTACTGTTTCAACAAGGAACTTTGCCCGCTTAAGCTGAACCTTGGGGTCATATAGACGGATATTGCCGGGATGCTGTCCTTTTGCCGTCTGGATATAATGACCGAAATACCAGTAGACAGGATCCGTAAACCCAACTTCTTTCACCCCCCTGATCATGGCTTTGAAATGTTCCATCTTTGGCGTACCATCTTTATTCCATTGGAAATAGAAGGGGGATGCTACGGCAACATTACTAAAGCCATGATTTTTGTAATCCCGGAAAATATTCACCCCGTCCAGGTAAATTTTTTCTCTTTCCGGGGTCGTCCAATCTTTACTGTCAAGTTCAAAAAATTCATAACTCATGCACATATTATATTCGATTCCCGGAACAGGTTCAAGATTGACAGGCAGTACTTCAATTGTGAAGGGGATGGTTGACGGATTTTCATTGTCAGAATCAATCTGGACATAACCGGAATACTTGCCTGGTTCAGTTGTGCTGTCAGCATGCACGGTCAACCAGAAACGGGTCGTATAATCAATCGGAATATTAGCGTGGCTTGCCCTGTCGAGCAATCGGGGGATTAGTTTATATTCACCACTGCTACCGGAACGTTTTTTCATTGTTTTCACAACATGTGCCTGAACATTTTGAGACAATATTCTGGTATTTTCCGATCCCTCCAGGTCACTGACAGAAATCCTGACATCGCCCAGATCCCTTATTGGGTAAATGGAAAAGGTAAGGGGTTCGAAATCATTCTGCCCCATTGTAATATTCAGTGCATCAACACGTTCCTTCTCATCCGGTATGGTCCACGGATAAACGTAGCGTTGGAAGTCCCTCGAAAAAACCACATATCCCTTTTGAACATCCTCACCGTTCAAAGAAAGAGGCTGCTGATCCGGCCCGGTCAATTGCCGGGTGAAATATTCAGGCGGTGGAACTGTCAACTTGCTGGAAATATGTTCGCCTTCCTCACCCCAGACAGGTATTGTAAATACAGATTGTTTTGCAGGATCTCCGCTTTTCAAGTTTAAGCTAATTGGGACAGCTTCATCAATTTCAGGATCAGTGCTGTTCCGGGTGGAATAGATCCGCAGTCCGATACTTGATTCTGTGCCTGATTTGAGAACAAAACTTAATTGATTTTCCCCTTTTAGAATGGCCAGCTGAGAAAGTATGTCATCATCACTCATCTGCCATTTAACAAGAGCTGGTGCTGCATTACCTCCGGGCAGGTTGAATTCTCCCAGGCTGATGCTGTTCAGTTGTACTTCTATTAATCCGGGTAAATTGCTGCCCGAGCTCATACGTGCAGAAATCTCCAGGTTTTGAAGGCCGGTTAAATGTTTGTTACTGTTGAAATGGTAGGTTATGTTCCCGTATCCCCTGCTGTCGAGATGAGCATAAGGTGTTGTAAAATCCCAGAATTGGATGTATCGGTTAAAATAGGGCTGGAATTCACTCCGGTCATAATTCCCTGAGAAACTATCAAGTTCTTTGCCCTTTGAATTGACAATTTTAATATCCAGATGATAGGTGCCCTCAGGTATATTGTAAGGAAGACTGAAACCAAGATTGCCTGCTGCTTCATCAAAAAGATAAGCTGTATCATAAACAATCAGCCCTTCCTGATGGCTTAGCTTGCCCTGCGCCGCTCCTCCTTTGATTTTGGAGAGTGGGAGCGAAGACTTGAATGCAATGTACATTAGTTTTTTCATTACCAGGCTATCCAGCACAACTGCACGGTCGCGGAGCAGATAGGAGGGGATTGTTATCGTGGTTTCCGGATTGCTTTCCTGGCTATTTGCAAGACATGAAAAAGCTATTGCTAATACTAATAGGAAATACTTTTTTATAGTCATCCTGATGGCAGTTTTTAATTGAATTAAAGTTAATGAATTGTGTATGAAGAATTACTTTTATCTTTAAGATAGCCGATGTATAAGGATTGGCAATTGAATTGGACTATGCTAAATACATGTTTAGAATGATAAAATCTATGATTCTTCTTAAAAAGTGTTACCAGCTTGTATTTATGCTGATAATGACATTAATATCCGGGTTAAGTAATTCCTGTACCAGTCCGGATCCGGTTAAATCGTATCCCCTGCGTTCAGTGGTAAATCTAAAAATCGGTGAATCGCAAGATATTCTATTGGTAAATGGTGATCAGGTTAATATTAAATTAATTGATGTTGTAGAGATCCATGATGAACTCAGGGATGCAGTTCGGGAGGCCCATGTTAAGGTTTCTATAGACGGAGAAGAAGTTACCATAATTTCCGGGAATTATTATCTGCCTGTAAATGTTGGGAATTTTAAAATTGACTGCCCGGTAACTGGGGGGTATGTAAAAAACTGTAGGATTGATGATTATGGATTTGATAAGGATGCCAGGATCCGGATCTGGCCTGAAAATTCACCCTACCTGACTCCCGGTACTTTTGTTTATCCGGTAAAACAGAGATGGTTTGCCGATAATTCACAGATGGGTAATGAACCTGTTTTTGTAGACTGGGGTGAACATGTTTCTGAGAAATTAATTCAATACCATCCCTGGACTGATTTTGGCGGTGCCGAGGAAATGGTAGAAGTTGTAGCTGCTGTGGCAGGGACAGTAATTATTTCCGGCGAGAATACGCTGCCAGGATATGAAAATATTCCGGTTAAACCGCGTTATGATGTTATTGTAATGGTTGATGATAAAGGATGGGTATACCGTTATTCCCATCTGTTTTCTGCAGACCCCTCTGTTTTTCCCGGAGTAAAAATTGATATGGGACAAAAAATCGCTGTTCTTGGAAAAGAAGGAGGTAGTGGCGGCTGGGCACATCTTCACTTTGCTGTATACTACAGGCAATTGTCAGGGAAATGGGCAGTTGAAGATTCTTATCCATATATATGGGAAGCTTATGTTAATCAATACAAACCACCAGTAATTGCCGTTGCCCGCCCGCATCGCTTAGCTTATACCGGACAATCCGTGCTGCTTGACGGACGAAAATCAAAAAGCTTTGCCGGGGAAATTGATACATATGAATGGATCCTCAGTGATGGTTCTGTAGCTTCGGACCCCGTATTGGAAAGGAAATACGACTTCCCCGGAACCTACAGCGAAATTCTGAAAGTAACAGATTCCGAAGGAAATATTGATTATGATTATACTGTGGTTCAGATACGCGACAGGATAGAACCCGAAAAAATGCCTCCTACGATCCATGCTGCCTATCACCCATCCCTTAATATAAAACCCGGAGACCCAATTACTTTTAAGGTGCGCACTTTTCGCTCGGATACAGGCAGCGAGGTGTGGGACTTTGGTGATGGTACGCCTCCTGTAGAGGTACAATCCGTAATGGAAAAATATATAGAATCCGAAAGCAAGGGGTTTATTGAATACGGATATGACCCGCTCAAAGGAAAATATGCAGAAACGGTCCATGCATTTGCCCGACCAGGCCACTACATTGTTAAGGTGGAACGCTTAAATGAGCACGGTTATAAAGCAACGGCCCATTTGCATGTTGAAGTTATGCCTGCAGATGGTATTAATGAATAAGGTTACTTTCTTTCCTCGTATGTCAATCCAAGATCATTTGTCCTTACCTCTTTGAGTTTCATTTTTAGTTTTTTCTTAAAGCTGGCAACTATTTGGGCGTAATCAGAGTTATCAGCAAGGTTTGTAAACTGTTTAGGATCATTCTCCATGTCAAATAGCTCGATACCTGCACCTGCATCTTCGTCATACTGAATATATGCCCATTTGTTGGTACGCAACAGGAAGGATTGCCCTCCGTGGGTTACAGAAAATGCCATGTCTCTAACTTCATGTTTTGCGTTATCAAGTGTTTTAACCAGGCTTTTTCCCTGAATATGTTCTGAAACGGGTAAACCCGCCAGTTCTGCAATTGTCGGGTAAAGGTCGAGCAATTCTGTAAACGAATGACAAACATTAGGTTTTTTCCCTGGAACCTTAATAATCATTGGTACCCTAACTGATTCCTCGTGGAGGCTCACCTTCATCCAAAAATTGTGTTCCCCTAAATGAAATCCGTGATCGGAAGTAAAAACTACTATCGTGTTGTCATCCAGCCCTTCTTCTTTTAACGTATTTAGAACCTTTCCAACCTGGGCATCCATATATGCTACTGATGCATAGTAGGCAGCAACGGCTTTCTTTTCCTGTTCAAGTGTCATTTGGGCATTTACACTAGTTACATAATTGATGCCTCGTTTGGGTATGTCATCCCAATCTCCTTCAATTTTCTCCGGCATTTCAATTACCTCAAAAGGGTAGAGATCAAAATATTTCCCGGGCGCTACAAATGGTACATGTGGACGGACAAAACCTACCGCAAGGAAGAAGGGCTCGTATTTATGCTGCCTGATTAACTTGCATGCCTTCTGTGCCGTTTTTCCGTCGGCGTGAACAAGATCATCCCCATCTGCCTTCACTATAGTCATTACATTACCGCCTTTTATCGGGAGTATGCCATCGGGATTTCCCTGTACCAATTCACCTTCTCCCGGAGCTTTCCATTCCGGACCTTTACTATTGAATCGCTCCATCCAGGAAGCTTTGTCATCGGTACCGTTTGATCCATTTTCAATATCTATCGGTACACCCATATGGAAAATTTTACTTACACGAGCTGTGTAGTAACCATTATCCTTGAATAATTGCGACCATGTTTTTCGGTCCGGGCCAATGTTTTCACGCCCGCTTACATAACCAAATGTTTTTGTGGCATTTGGGTAATACGCCGACATTAAGGACGCCCGGGAAGGACCACAAACCGGATACTGGCAATAGGTTCTTGTGTAACGAACCCCCTCGCTGGCCAGTTTGTCGATATTTGGTGTCTGGCATGCCTTGTTCTCATAAGCTGATACTGCTGTAGCCGTAAGGTCATCGGCTATGATAAACAACACATTGAGTTTCTGTTTCTCCTGATTACAACCAATTAAGGCTAAAAAAGATACGAGTAAAATTTTTGATAAATTCATAGAATTATGATGAAATTATATTATTAAATCAACCTTGGTCTCTTCCTGTTATTTACATTGAACACGAATTCTTATTGCATAATATAGCAGACTTGTTAGTTACACTAGTTGTATTTTAACCTTATTCTATTCATTTATTTTACCTGTGTCGAAACATCATTGTTGCAGATCGGCTGCACGGATGATGGCAATCCAACTTCCGGTGTCCGGTGCTGAAATTGTTACCCTTTTACCGCCAGCGATTTTGTATTCTTGGCCCCATTGCCCGGTAAAAGGATTAATCCATTTTAAGCTGAAACTGCCTTTGAAACCTGTCAGATCAAAACTGGCGGAGCCACCCTCCATAAAGAAAAGAATGTATGTTCTGCCCGGATCGGCAGACAGAAAGACCTTCGAGTCTTCACAGTCCGTCAGGAGATCGTTGCCTGGAGTGAGTTCCCATATTTTTACAAGGGTTTCAAGTTGACGAAGGGCCCTGATGCAGTTCTGGGCGGGTTTGGTCAGGCCGAGACCGCTGGGATTGCGATGAAAACGGGTCGAGGCACAACCGCCAATCACATTCATTACATAACTCTGTACGGACGAAACAGTACCCCAGCGTTGCCATACTCTTTTGTGATAATTACTAGTTGGCGGCCTCTCGTCAGACCCGTAATTTTTGGTATTGTTTATCGGGCGTGGGTTGTTCTTTATGCGATCCCTTACAAACAATATATTTTGCCATTGTTTTGTAAAAGTGTTCTTATTGCTGGTATTTTGCGAGATGTCGAGGAAAGTATAAAGATCAGGCCGGTCGAAAGATAGCAGGAATTTTTCTTCAGTTTCCAGGTCCCAACCAACGTCGAACATATCGGTCACATAGACTTCAACACCGGCTTCGTCGGCCTTGCCCTTAATATATTTCATCCAATACTGCCCCCATACAGGATGGGTACTGGTCTCATTGTTCATGCAATACAGCACGTTGCCGCAGGGCAGCGAATAAGAGAGCATCTTGTCCACGAAAGCTTCCTGGAATTGACGTACCATAGTATTATCATCCATCCCCGGTATTGTGTGGAAGAAGGGTTGTTTGTCTGCGCTCGGATGATGGTTCGGATATTCCGCCAATAGCCCGGATTCTGCGGATGTGTAGTTGATATTATTTGCAGGATTGTATGGATTTGATTTCCAGGTTTTGAAACTATCATGGTCCGTATAATCAAACCGGTCCCACACCTCGATCTGTACAATAATACCATGCTGGCCGGTCAATTTGAGCAGGTTCTCAAAACGGTTCCAATACTCATCGTTCCATTGGTTCAGATCATACTTGCCGTTGGGCAATCTTTTGAACGGATAAACCTCAAAACCCTTGTCCTTCCTGTCGCTCATTGTATTGCGAACATAGTTGCCTCCTATGCTTGCCAGCAAATCAAGATGTTCCTTCAGATCAGGAATTTGAAAGAGATTGTCATCTTTTGAACCGCCCAGGAGCAATACAGGTTTTCCCTTATATTGCCAATACATTGGATTTTCTGAGTACGGCCGGATCCGGTCTTTGTTGGTCGTTTGGCCTTTCAATCCTTCAGCATTAGCCTGAATACATATATAAGCTAAAGCATATATGATAATTACAGATGTCTTTATTTCTTTCATTTATGGATCAATTTGTTTAAAGGGAAATTCTTTTGATGGGATCCGTGCTTCCTTCATTATTTTCCTGAGCTGTTCAACTATTTCCGGGTGCTGCTCAGATACATCGTTTTGCTCGCCGATATCATCTGACAGCTTATATAATTCTATCTGAAGGCTATCCTTAAACATATTCTGCCTTACCCCTTTCCAATCTCCCATTCGTACCATTTGCTGCCCTCCATAACTCGCAAATTCCATGTACAGATATTCGTGTTCTACTTGCTTATCTTTTCCCAGAAGGGCAGGAGCGAAGCTTATTCCGTCAATATCATCAGGATTTTTCGCAGAAACACCAGCAACTTCACTAAGCGTTGGGAGAATATCCTGGAAAGCACAAATGTGATCGTTTATTTTTCCGGGTTTTATTTTACCCGGCCATCTGGCAACAAAAGGAACCCTGATACCGCCTTCATAAACACTTCCTTTCAGTCCCCTGAACGCTCCTGCGCTTTTAAAGAATTCCGAGTCGGAACCACCTAGGCGGTCATAGGTTGGACCGTTGTCGGAAGTAAAAATTATTAAAGTGTTGTCCTCAATGTTTAATTCTTTCAATAATGCCATGATTTGTCCGATTCCTTTATCCATATGAGTGATCATAGCGGCATACCCGGCACGGGGAGTAGGATGTTGAAGATAATGATCCCTGTGTTTATAATCGTCTTCTTGTAAAATTCCTTTGTATTCTTCCAACGATTCTTCCGGTACCTGGATTGACAGGTGAGGAATGGTGAAAGGAAGGTAAAGGAAAAAGGGTGTGGTTTCATTGTTCTTGATAAATTGTAGCGCTTCCTTAATGAACAGGTCTTGTGAATATTGTTCTCCGGATAATTCCCTGGTATTGCCTGCAAGCCAGATTGTATCCTGGTTCTTTATAAGGAATCTTGGATAGTGATTATGAGCATGACCTTGACAGTTAAAGCCGAAAAACAGGTCAAAACCCTGCCTATTCGGATCTCCTTCCGATCCGGTTTTTCCAAGTCCCCATTTACCCATTGCAGCTGTCGAATAAGCTTTTGATTTAAGTAATTCCGCGATGGTTATGGAACTGTCGGAAAGAGGTTTTTGACCCCAAAAGCCATCCCCGCCTTTTATTTGAAAATTACTTCGCACATAGGAATGGCCCGTATGTTTGCCGGTCAATAACACGCAGCGCGAGGGAGCACACACTGGACTACCGGAGTAATGTTGGGTAAGCCGTATTCCTTCTGTTGCTATCCTGTCAATATTCGGGGTTTTAATGATTTCCTGGCCATAGCAACCCAGTTCGTTATAGCCCAGATCATCAGCCAGAATAAAAATGATGTTTGGAGAAGTTGCTTCTTCCTGTTGATTATTAGTTCCACAACCTGTTAAAGATCCAAAGGCAATCCCGAGACCTACTATGCCGGTTAATATCAGATAATTTTTAATATGCATAACATAATAGTCTTAAATTGATTTAATCTTTTCATTATGATTTATTCGGATCTTTCAAAAAAATCACCAACCCTTTTTAGTTGATATAATTCGAGGGCATTCTCGCGAAGAATTCTTTTTGCAATCAAAATGGCATCTTCTTCTGAATAATACCCATCTTCTACCAGTTTTGTAAGAACTTCAGTAACGTTTTTCCTCGCAATAACAGAATGTCCGTATGTACCCTCAACAACTTTTCCAAAGTCACCACCGAATGCCATTATCTTGTTGGAGGGTACTGTCAAAAGCCACTCCTCAAGGTATTGCTTGCTTGCTTCTGGGGAGATAATATGCATCCAGCACATATCGATATAAACGTTAGGGAATTTCTTAGCCAGTACGGTAAGTTCAGCCATATAGGGATAGCTGCCATGAAAAATAACAAACTTCGCCTCTTTGTATTTGAGGAACAGGTTTGCAAGGTGAGTGGCATTTGTGGTTTCGGTTGGCTTTCTAATACTGTTGCCCGTACGTAAACCTGTATGGATTTGAATAGGAAGGCCATATTTGGAAGCATACTCGATTACCTGGTGCATCATAAAATCCTGCAGTTTTTTTGATTCATCTATTGTCAGCAGTTGCCTCCTTTGAAACATTTTATTAAATATGTTTTCTGCTTCTGCTTGAGGGACATCTTCATAGTACAGTATTCGGCCGTAAGCGAGGCCAGATTTTATTCCAACAATGCCTTCTTCAATAATAGCTTTCCGGAATTCCGCATCAAGAACATTTAGGAGATCTGTTAATGCATAAATTTTAACATTTGCCTGCTTTTCAATTTCATTAATACGTTTATTATTAATAGTTACAAACTTGTCAAAGCGTTTTACTTTAACAAAATATTCCTTAGAATTGTTACTATCGATTTTAGTAATCTTTTCCAAAGGATCAAGTATTGATACATCTATCAAAGCCCTGTCTTTTAGAACATATTTGTACCATCCTTTTTTATTAGAAGCAAGCAATATCTCATTCAATTCCTTATAAGTATTTTCATTTATATCCTCAATACCGAACAAATCCCTTACAGCTATAGTCAGGCACAGGGCATAACCTGTATTTTTGGTTTTTTCCCAGTAGGGATGAAACTTGTCCCATCTTTCTTCAAGCGGATTATCAGGCTCTAAGACAAATTCAAGATCTTCTTCTTTCATCCCGGATGATATAAGATCATGCTTTACGTAACTGTTTAACAGATAAAACAGGTCTGTTGTAAGCGTAAGCCTCCCATCTTCTGATATAAGATGTTCATGAGTATTAATTAACCATATATTGTCGACAGCTTTTTTAATTCTCTCGTAAACTCCCGGTTTATCAGATGTACAGGAACCAATAAGAATGAGCAGTATTAAAAAGAATGATGACCTTCTGATTTCTGATTTAATATTTTTCTTCATGACTTTCTTTGTTTTAGATATCCATAGCAGCAAGGCGTAATTTGCCATTTACGGCTCGATGTAAATAACCGGCAGTACAATACACGATGGATATTCCCTGCTGTGATATATTGTTTGTGTAGCTTTCACAATTGTTGTATCCATTGCAGGGAAAATTCCTGTATTCAAATTCCTGTCGAACCTTGGGAAATTACTGCTGGAGATCTCTACCCGGATCTGATGCCCTTCTTTGAACAGGTTGCTGGTGGACCAGAGACTGATATTGTATTTGTAAACTTTATTGGGCTGGATAGCTAATGGAGGAGCTTCGGGATCACGGAAGCTGGCCCGGATGATCCCTTCACACAAACGGATGGCTTTTCCGTCGGGGTAAACATCCACCAATTTGGCTGTAAAGTCAGTATTTATGGCCGAGCTTGAGGCATACAAAACCACTTCCACCGGACCCGTAACTTCAATGCTTTCCTTTAGTATTCCGGTAGCGTATACCAGGACATCTTTCCTGGCTTCAACTTCCCGTTGGTCGATTGGTTCATCTCTTCCAGGTGTAATAACCGGGTCTTCAGGATCGTAAACAAAAATATCGGGGCTTTCATTACCAGGGATAGCTGTATCAATGTTGCCATCTCCCTCAAGGGTATTGGCATTTCCACCGCTATGAAAGTAGTACTCCCGGTAATCTGTCCTTGCCAATGGCCATTCATTTTCATATCGCCATTCATTTTTACCCATAATAAATATCCTTACTGGGGGCTCTTTCATGATCCCGTTATCTATCCCCTTTAACTGGCTGTCGTACCAGCGCAGTTTAAGCTCCCTGGTATCAAAATCTGCATCTTCTCCAAAATCCAGGTCTCCGGTAAAACGTGATTCCGAACCGTGTATCCAGGGACCCATAAGCAGTTTTTGTTTTGCCCTGGTTTCAGGATCTATTTCTTGTGCTGTCATTCTCATAAAATTGTCGAGGGTACCTTGCTGAAAGCTGTCGAACCATCCTCCTAAATGGTAAACAGAAGTCCTGATATCTGAATAATTATCTCCAATACATGACCTGTCCCAGTACAGGTCTTTCTCCGGGTGAGCCAGCCAATCCCTGAGGAATGGGATTCTCCACCCCAATACTTTATCCTGTTCAATAAATGGGATTACCCTGTAGGCACTGTCAGTTGTTTCTTGCAAAAAAGACATGTCAACAATATCCGGACGTGACATATGATAGCTCCAGGAACTCCACCTTAAGATTCGGAAGGCTCCACCCACATATGCTTCCCTGTAAAAATCTGAGAATGTTTTCGTTGGGAACATGGTTTTAAGGTAGGGGCTTCCAAGGGGGGCAGGCATCCACTGGGTAAAACCAAGATATGAACCCCCGATGGTCCCGATTTTTCCGTTGCACCAGGATTGCTCCCCTGCCCATTGCTGGGTATCATATCCATCAAGGGCCTCCGTTTGCATAGCATTAAAAATACCCTCCGAGCCATATCTGCCACGCGTATCCTGGATAACGACCACATACCCCCGCCGGGCATAATAATGCCCTTCCTTGTCATCCGGCCCGCCGTTTCCATAGGGAGAGCGCATAAGCAGCACAGGAAAATTACCCGGTACATCCGGTCGGTAAATATTTGTTGACAAGCGGATCCCATCCCGCATGGTCACTTTGACATCCAGTTCCTCAATGACCTGGTAAATGGGTTGGGACAGTTCCTGGGAGAAGCCAATACAGGAGGCCAGGTGGAATAGTACCAACAGAATTGTGATCGGCTTTCTTTTCATTTTATTGTAATCAGTATCCATTTAATCGTTTTTTCTCTCCAGTCCGGGGGACTTCCATGTCCCACCTTGTAAAAATTCTCAATTCGTTTAGGGCCTGTAATACTATTGAATGCGGAATAAACGTTCGAGGGGAGGCAAGTACCGTCGATAAAACCTACACCTACCAGTGCGGGTACTTCAATGAGTTTTGCTGCAAGGGCAGCATCATAGTAGGACATGGTTCTGGAAACATGGGGTATATGACTATCCTTCCTGGTTGAATTATTACAGAACGCCGGAACTGTTGCAACCATGGCATCGACACGTTTATCAATGGCGGCTGTAAGCAGGCTGAGTCCCCCACCCTGGCTGCCTCCGAATACAATTATTTTATCCCGGTCCACATCTTCCCGGGTGTAGAGGTAATCCAGAGCCCTCATGGCTGATTGCAGTGTCCTGCGATGGTAATACCGGTAAGGGTCTTCAATCCCAAAACTATGATAGCCAGACAGGATACCATTTTGCAATTCCGTGAAATATTCCAATTCCTCATCCCTGGGCCTCATCCATTGGGCGGCACCGATAATTTCATGATTTTGTGGCTCCAGTCCGTGTACCTCTATCGCAAATACTGCTATACCTGCTTCGGTGAATCCGGCGAACCGTCCCGTTCGCCCTATCCCGGATCCGGGAATGGAAAGAACGGTTGGAAAGGGTCCCTTTCCTTCAGGCAGGTGCAACCAACCATAGACCCGCGTACCGTTTACATTGGCGAGGCTTACTTTATAGCGTTTTGCATCACCTGGATCAACGGCATCAACCTCCTCCATTTTTGCATCAATGGGGATCCTTACCAGTTCAGCTTTGGCCTCGCGCCAGAAGCGATCGAAATTCTCCGGTAATTTTCCCCCGGGGAGAATTTCGTCCACACTGAAACCACATCCGCAGGTAGCATACAGTGTATCTCTATCTGTAGCATATTTGATGTCGCAGCGTAAGAAACCTGGCTGGTTAAGTGTAGCACTGATACTTCCTTTTCCCTTATCGAGGGTAATCGTACCTTCTCTCAGGACTTGTACCCCATTTCGGCTAAGCCTGTAATGGATTAAAGATGCATCTGATTTAACTGCAGGTGATTGGACAGAAATATTCATGATTGCCGTTTCACCTGTTAGGTACAAAAAACTTCCATTTTCCGGAACAATGGTTACAGAAGGGCCCTGTGAGGTTTGTGCATAGGAGATATAAAATGAGGCAAGAGGAGGCATTGCCAGAAGAAGGAAAATTAATGTTCTTTTCATTATAAATATATTAGTTATAAGTTTCTTTGATGGCTTATTGAACTAAGCGCTTTCTTTTTTCACCGTTCTCAAAGTATTCAATGATCAGTTTCGCGTTTTCTTTTGATCCTGCCTGGGAAAAATCACCATTTTCGCCCGCGCCCCACCAGGCCAGGACTTTTTCCTCTCCCACCTGAAAACCCTTTACCGTACCATAATCCAGTCTTGTTACATCCAGTGATGAATTTACATCTTTTTCAAGGCGGTGGGGTATCATTAAAACCAGGAAGCGCATCTCTTCTGAGTCGGTGGTAGTACTCGCGGTGAAATGCCATTGATTCGGTGCACCCTCATTTCTCTCTGTTGGTGCCACAGGGAATTTGTCATACTGCCGGAATGCCAAACTTTCCGGGGAGAGGAAATAAACATCCAGTCCCACGTCACCTCTCTTAACAAACAGCTCCTGCTTATTTTGATCCAGTTGCATCTTCTCCAGTGCATGCAGCATGTAGTCAAATGTAGCCGGACCTGCCGTTTTCAGGTAGTCGGATACTGCAATCCATGGATTTTCCTTGTTGTGGGAAAAAACCACCGTACGACGCACCACCTGGGCTTCCGGCTTCATACCAGGCACAGGCTTATCCAGGTATGCTGACCATTGATCAACAGTAAACTCGTTCATTGGAAGGTTATATGCCCTGGCACACTCACCTGTGACTATGGTAAGTGCTTCGGTGGGTTCGAAATTCTCGATAGTCCCGCTTGCTGCCATTGTTCCATGAGGTTGTCCACGCCCGTTTATCAGTATGGCATTATGCGCCATGGTCATGCGTGTCCACAGGTTGTGATGCGGACTGCCATACCAGGGATAGTAACCAGAATCAATGATAAGGGCCTTACCAAAGGCGTTCACCTGAAAGCTGTTCTGGTCACAATGGCTGTGGCTGAAAGAACCATATGGACTGGACTTAAAGAGCATCCAGACATCATTTTCCGCGTTGCCCAGATCAGAATGCATGGCAGTCCACCCGATATTCCTGAGCAATTTTGCTTGGGGCATTCCGGCAGGACTTGTTGGATTCAAATTGGAAGGGGGGGTACTTAGAATGGCGATTACATCTTCCATGAACCATTCCTTCCAGTCCATTTTCCCAGGTACTACCTGAAGCCGGTTAAGGTGGCTTTCATCGTAATGGATATTCTCGGCCTGCCAGAGAAGAACAGGATCTTTAAAGGCACGCGCATACTTCTGTACCAGGAGTTTCTCTGCCAGGTTGGGAGCAGCCTCCCCATGGTCACCGAACCCACCCCTGGTCGCGTAGGGAGGATGAAAATATACGGCGAAGTAACCATTGTTACGAAAAAATGGTTTCTTATACAGGTCAACATCACTGCATAGCTGCAGGGCATCTAAAAAGTTGGTTTGCCAGAGCACATAAGCGGTCCAGTAACTCAATCCCTGCGACCATCCGCCATCATCGCCACCCCAGGTGGGAAATGAGGTGAGATAACACCTGATCACATATTCCAGCCATTTTTCAGCCTCGGGCAGTTCACCCAGGGCAGAAAGCCCGGCGAGTCCGGTAAAAGCCAGGGCTCTTACTGCATGATTGGACCAGGGAGCAGAGATAAAGTCTTTTTCAGTATAATAGTCCAGCAACTGGTTGCCACGTTCTTTTAAACTTGAGAGAACCAGGGATTTTTCTTCAGTATTCAGTTCTTCTCCTATCCAATCATAGGCAATGGCCATCCTTTCCAGTATCGCCATGCCTGCCTCATCATTGCCTATAGATCCGTCTGGCAGTGGAAGGTTATGGGAGGTGATGCCGTTCGGATCCCAGGAGGCTATGTGAACAAGCCATTTTTTGGCACCATCAAGGTATTTTTGTTCTCCGGTAATTTTCCATACCAATGCCAGGCGTACCATGTGGGCACTGCCCACTTTACCAGGGGTGTATATCCTGCGCCATTCGGTCACCTCGAATTTACCATCCTTGTATGGTGCAGGTTCCGGGTATAGTGGTTCCACCAGGGCAGAATCCGCCAGGTGGAGGCAGAATTCCCAGAAAGGCATCTCTCCTGCTTCGATTTTCTCTTTGATATTGGCTAGCACAGGTGGTGTAAGGAATAAACGTGGCCTTTGGTCTTTGACCTGTCTTTCCAGGTCTGCCATATCCGGCATTACGAGGACAGGAAGTCCCTCTTCAACAGTGAATTTCCGCAGCCTTGAACGCCCGGCATGCTGCCCGAGAGAATCATTGTAAACAATAAGCCAGCTATACATACCTGGTTTAAGTTCTTTTTTGAGGGTAGCCACCGTAGAAGTCAGACCTTCCTGCGTCTGGTAGATTTTTCCTCCAATACTGTCCTGATAAAGCACAAAGTGATAAGAATTTGCAGTATTATGGCTTGTCCATGTGAACCCCGGGGGATTAACACCTGCCTCAAGCCCATCAACAGGATAATGCAGGAGGTGGCGTTCTTCAGGTACCGTCTCAACCACCTTAAGATCAAGATAAGAAGGCTCGGAAACTCTTGAGCAGCAAAGCAGGGCCGGTACTACCAACCCGAATATCAGAAAAGATCGTGTGGTCATAGTGAGTGTTATTTTACTATTATTGTTTGAGGTATATTTTCTATCCAGTCGTAATACAGGATTCTGTCCTCTATCAGGCGGTTGTCAATATATATCCTGAATCCGGGCCGGTAGGTTCTACCGGGCGGAATATAAATCCTGTCACCTTGCTCCCGTATGCCAAGGTAGTCCTCAAGGGAGACGGGCAGGGAAGGATCAGTTCCACTTCCTGCTGCCATTAAAACTTCCTCTCCGAATGAGACTAGTTTAACAGTAGCAGTGGCCAGCATCTCGCCAGTACCCACTCTATACACTTTTTTGCCCAGAGACCAGCGTGGTTTTTCAGTCTGGTCGGTGAGGAATGGCTCGAAAATCATTGTTTTTTCTACAGCGGTCATAAATTCCACTCCTACTTCGAGTTTTATCCACTCTCCAGTCCTAACTTCTTCATCAGGTGCCATGCGGATCAAAGTCTCTCTGTCTTTTTCATGGCTTCCTCTCCAGGCATTATAAAAACCTAGGAGCATCGCTGGTGAGTTGAGCGGTTTAAGCTCCACTTCTCCTGCTGGACTGCTACCTACAATTCTCCCCACATTGTTCACCAGGTATGCAGTCACCTTTGTGAGACCGGGCAGGATAAACTGTGCTGTTGGTATTGTTTCATTAAATTTCCAGCTGCTCTGGCCATCTTTCAGTAATTGGTTGCTCAGGATATTGTAATCAACATTTTCTTCTGCCCGGAGCCATAACTGATAACCCTCAAGAGGCCTGGAGGATGAAAGTTGCACCCTGGCGATAAGATTGTATTTGGACTTTTCCCAGTCAACCTGCACCTTGAAATCCACCGGAAGCGTATCCTCAATACCTCGATAGTACAGAGAATCAAGAGCTTCTCCACAGCGCCATATTTGGGTCATATCGATTATTTCCGCCTGATCTGCTTCAGGTCTTGAAATTACTTTCTCCGGCTTACCGTCCAGGTCATGGTCAAAAGAAAATGTATCAAAGAAACCGTCATTATCACTGTCGCGATAAGTGATTATCTCGCGTACATAACTATTGATGTTTTCAAGAGTCGGACGCAACATAAAATGGTTTCTCCGGCAGTCAGGATCGCGGTACCATATCCCATCCTCAGCTTCATAAAGATGGTAGAGGCTGTCTATGGGTGAGAGATATAGCCTGAATGCTGAGTTGGCATCGCGGTCGAAATCACGGCGTGACCCAATAAATGCGGTCTTTTGGTCGAAATCGTGGTAATAACTCCAGATTCCCTCAAGACGATGACAACTTACATCTTTGGTGCGTGCGGCGTCTTCTGTGTCCTCGAGCCAGTTGAGAGAGATGATTCGCCAGGGTGCATTTAACGTATAATATACACTAGAGCCCGCCGGCACAAAGTCATGCCCGAAATCGAAAATAGTGCCGGGTTCCCGATAGTACCCAGGTAAATCCAGACCGACTGTTAGATTCCAGAGTTTTTGCGTATTTCCCGACCACCATCCGTGTGGTATTTCGCCCAGGGTATGAAAGGCGACATCGTAGTCCACATGGGCATCTAATGTAATTAAAGGTTCATCCAGGCAGTAATTGCCTGGAGCATCACCATCGAGATCAAAGCTCCATCTCATTGTCCCTGGTCCGTAATCCCGCAGGTGCATATCAGTAAAACCGTCATTATTAAGATCATACCAGTGGTGTGCTTCACCACTCGAACGTCGGCCCTCGACACCGAGCCCTTGAAGCTCCCGGCCATGCCTGACATGGAACACTGAGGTGCCGGCACCATCCGCATCCCATCTTATTTTTTCATCATCATCACCATCCAGATAGAGACCGTACCCAAAGCTCTGTAGCGGACCCCTCCAGGTCTGCCTCATACAACGGTTTCCGGTGATATAGCGATAAAGCCGTTCAGGGCCATCCAGCCTATAGGAGGGGAATTCACAATAGAGATCACAATCTCCATCTCCATCAGTGTCCTGGTATCTTATCCTAAGGTGTACGAATCCCCTACCGGTCAGGTCCAATTCGTGAAGGTCGGAATCCAGATCATCACAAATTCCGTCATCATCCAGATCAAGGAAGCGCAGATACCAGCCTTCGGTTGTATCAATGTCTCCATCTTTGTTACGGTCGATATAGATCCTCAGTTCATCCGGCTCTTCATCAAGATCGAATCCGGTCTCTGTCCAAAGCCTTGCTGATAATGAATCACAACATCCGGTCAGATGAAAGTCCCCATCGAATTCTGTATTGGCCC
>CAZXOJ010000058.1:0-17982 GCA_964642325.1 uncultured Bacteroides sp.
CTCCTCCTGAGCTGAGCCCGTCTGCATAGTTATCTGAATCGGGTGAACCGGTGGGGCTTCCCTGGTTGCCCTCTCCTTGAGTGACGCCTTCAGGTCCGGTGGCATCTGTATCTTTACGGCCCTTATAAAGGGCTCTTTCATTTACCTTGGGAGGTTCTGGCTCGGGTGGAGGTGCTTGTTCTTCTACAACAGGTTTGACCTCCTCTTTTGGTGCAATGATTTCTTCCTGCTTTTCAACCTGCGGTTTTTCCTGGGGCTTTTCTGCGACTACCGGTGCTTCTTCAAAATCCTGGGAAATGATTTCTTCCGTACTTTCAGTGGGGGTTACGGCCTCCTGGGGAGGAGGGGTTGATTCTTCAGGGACCTCACTGTACATGGGCTCCTCGTCACCGGCACCAAAATCATCAGTGCCAAAATTGATCAGTATACCTTCTTCTTCCGGCAGGGGCAGGGGAGTGGCAAAACCAAAAAGGATGGCAAAGGCCAGCAGCCCTATATGGAACACGATGGTTCCTGCTAATCCTCTTTTGCTTCTAGCCATGGCGAAAGCTATCTTGATGAAGTTGCCAGGATGAGCTTATACCGGTTGTCTTTGGCAATATTCATCACCTTCACGACTTCTTTCATGGGAACATTTTCGTCGACATGTAAGGCAATCGTAGGTTCCGGCTCATCCTTCAACCTGTTATATAGTTCAGTTTCGAGTTCAGTGATACTAACCCGCCTTGTCTCAATGTAAAACTGGGCATCTTGGGTGATAGAAACAGTTGTAATGGGATTGGCAGTTGTCTGGTGTTTGCTTTGTGGCAGCAAAAGTTTCAGGGCATTGGGTGCAATGAGGGTAGATGTGATCATGAAAAAGATCAGCAACAGGAACACGATGTCCGTCATGCCGGACATGCTGAACTGGACAGATACCTTATTTCTCGAACTGAGTGCCATATTGTCTTTATGCTGGTTCGTTCAGGAGGTCCAGGAACTCTGTGGTGTTGGCCTCCAGTTTATTGACCACCTTTTCCACCCTTGCTACCAGGATGTTATATGCAAAATAGGCCACGATCCCGACAATCAGTCCGGCTACCGTAGTGATCAAAGCCGTATAGATCCCATTTGACAGGAGTGATATATCCACATTATTACCTGCCATTGACATATCATAAAAGGCCCGGATCATCCCCATTACCGTACCAAGGAACCCGATCATCGGAGCACCACCTGCAACTGTGGCCAGGGTGGGTAATCCCTTCTCCAGTTTATAGATCTCAAGCTTTCCTGTGTTCTCGATAGCACCATTGATATCCTCCAGGGGCCTTCCGATACGCTGTACTCCCTTTTCAATCATCCTGGCCGTCGGATTGTCATAGGATTGGCATAATGTCCTGGCATTCTCCACTTTTCCGTCATGTATATAATCCCGGATGCGGTTCATAAAATTAGTGTCGATCTGTGCGGCTTTCTTAATAGCAAAAAACCGTTCGAAAAAAATATAAACTGCGATCACTGACAACAGGATGATGGGTACCATTACCCAGCCGCCTTTCATGGCCAGTTCCCAGTAAGACATCCGAATTTCACCTGCCATATCAGCTGTAGCTGTATCGGCAACGCTGGCCTGTAAGAATATCAAGAGGTTCATGTACATTCCTTTTTTATCCGGTTAAAGGTATTTATAAAAACGGTAAAGGTTCCAGTTTATTACTGGCTGTTATAAAATAATTATGCACAGCCTGTTATAAGGCGAACATCAGGTAGTATACAGCTGCACCGGCAAGGTAGCCTGCGATGGCAAGCAAACTGATCCGCTTCAGGTACCAGATAAAATCGATTTTTTCCATTCCCATGGCTGCAACACCAGCTGCTGATCCAATGATCAGGATGGAACCACCTGTTCCGGCTGTGTATGCGAGAAATTGCCAGAATTTCCCATCCACCATGAAAAATGCCTCGTATCCAGCAGATCCCGCCGGAGCGATGTCATACATCCCTATGGCTCCTGCAACGAGTGGAACATTGTCCACGATTGCTGATAGAAAACCGATGATGAGATCGATGACGTAGATCTTCTGGTTATCGGCAATATTCATACCATCAAGCGTTTTGGCCAGCAGATCCAGGTGCCCGGCAGATTGAAGAGCAGACACAGCGGTCAGGATTCCAAGGAAGAAAAATATGGTGGGGGTGTCCACTCTCTGAAGAACCCTGGTAACAAGTAACTGGGGGCGCATCCCTTGGCCATGCCGGCGGTGCATGATCTCTGTCGTGATCCAAATGATACTTAGGCTGAACAGCATACCCAGGTAGGGAGGGAGGTGTGTGACTGTCTTAAACACCGGAACGAAGAGTAATCCGGCTACACCCATAATTAATAGCAACCTGCGTTCGAAGAGGGTTGTGGATCCGTTCTCTGATAATCCATCTTCACTCAGGGCTGGACGTTCCAGGTTTCCTTTAGGATAGAAGAAGCTCACAATAATCAGCGGAACGATCATTGTTACAAAGCTGGGCAGGATTACATCAATGATGATCCTTACCGTGGTCACCTGTCCCCCGATCCAGAGCATAATGGTAGTGACATCCCCGATGGGTGACCAGGCACCCCCCGCATTGGCAGCAAGCACCACCATGGAGGCCATAAACCAGCGGTCCTGTTGCTTGTCAATCAGTTTTCTCAACAGGGCTACCATGACAATGGTTGTAGTAAGGTTATCAAGTGCCGCAGACATGAAGAATGTGAGAAAGCTGAGGATCCACATCAGCTTTACCTTATTGGTTGTCTTAATCTTGTCGGTGATCAGTCTGAATCCTTCATGTGTATCCACCATTTCTACGATGGTCATGGCTCCCAGCAGAAAGAACAGGATCTGTGAAATCTCACCAAGGTGGAAGGTGATTTCATGATGTGCAATGAAGTTGATATAGGTTTCATGCGGATGCAGGTGGAGAAATTCTTTATATGCATCACTATTGGGAAGGATGCTTTCAGCGGCCAGGATGTATATGGCCCAGAGAAGTACACCGGTCAATAGGGCTGATGCTGCTTTATCAATTTTTAAGGGATGTTCCAGGGCAATGGCTGTGTAACCCAGGATGAAAACGACGACCATTAAAACAAACATTGTTGCTGATTTTTGGGGTTAAAAAGTTCAAATATAGGAAAAAAGGGGAAAGGAAAATCAGCTTATTTGCTATCAGTTGTGTTCTCGCTGACATTTTTATTCTCCTTGTTCTTCTTTTTCTTTTTCTTTTTTGATCCTCCGAAATAGCGCCTGCCCAATTCGCCAAAATTGTTGAAGTCCTCCCGGTAAAGAAATCCCACTCCCTGGGTATAGGGTGCAGTTTTATAGAGTTGATCATAATTATACCTGTTGAAAGCCTTGAGGCGGAATTTTCCATTGTCGGTTAACTTGACATCCACGTCGAAGTCCCCTGCTATCGTATTAGTCCGCTGATTGGTATTGGTATATGTAGACTTGTCAGAAACATCCACATTGGTATGGATGCTTACCCTGTCATCGAAGATCTGTGTGCTGAGGGCTACCTCTACCTGGTCGCTGGATATTTCATCCCCGGGCCTGTAATTCACACCTATATCAAAATCGTTACTGATCTGTGACAACCAGTTGCTGAGCTGGTTTGACAGAAGCTCGCTCGCGGTGACACCGGCCATACCGGCACCTGTATTACCGGATCCCCCTGAAACCGCGCTGGGGGCGGAAAAATTATTGATTACCAGGAGGGACAAAAATTGCTTGGTAAGTTCTTCTTCAGTATTGATGGCATTCCTTACAATATTTCTGGTTTCCTCTTCGGCGGTGGGCATTTCAATTTTAAAACTGAGCAGTGGATTGAGCAGGTTGCCTTCCATGATCAGGTGACAGTCAACCGGCATGCGTTTCTTTAGGTTTTCGGTGGGTTCCGGCACCAGTATCCCAGGTACTGCCCGGGTATCGTAGATGGCAGTCATATTAATTATAGCCCCTGTGGGATCCCCGTTCCAAGAGAGCCTCCCACCGCGTTGAACACTCAGCCTTTTATTTATGATATTCTGTAGGGTAAAGAGGTAATCCCCACGCTCAATGATATATTCTCCGAATATTTCGAAATCATTTTGCCGATCTAAGGTCAATTGGATATTCCCCGATCCATTTGCGGACATAATATCACCAACCTTTGGGTCGAAAATAATCTCCACAGTGGCATCCGGGGTGACTTCCAGTTCGAAAATCAGGCTTAGTCCGGCGAGGTCAACGCTATATCTGGGGTCCACCTCTTCCTCCTCCATAACCACTGAATCAGGTTGAATGTAGGTAATGAAATTATTTTCCTGAAGGTCCCTTCCCTGGTTGATGGGAATATAGATATGGGTGCCTTTTTCTGTCTTAGCAGAAACGACCAGGCGCAGGTTGCCGGGCTCTCCATTAAACCTGACCAGGCCGCTAGCCAAAGCATTGCCGTAAAAGGTCTGGTTATGGACAACACGTGTCTCCATGAAATTAAAATTCTCCGCCCTGAGACTAATGTCAAATCTAAAATCCCGGAAATAACTGTTATTGATGGTACCCTGAACAACCGACCTGTTCCCTTCTTCGTCAAAGATCTCGAAATCATTGAATAGAATACTGTTGTCCCTGACCTGGATTTCATTTGTAAAACTGTAAATGGTCTGAAGGTAGTCCACACGGAGTGAGGCCTTTTGTAGATTCAGTGAACCATTGATCACGGGTTTGTCTGTATAGCCCGTGAGGTTTAATTGTCCACTTGCCAATCCGTCGAGGTCTGTGATCACTCCCCTTGGGTAAGGCTCAAAGATCTCAAGTTTTAGCTTGTCAAGAGCCAGGTTAAAATCGATCTTCCGGTTATCAGGGTAATAATCTCCCTTGATATCCAGGGTCTTCAACTCTCCCCTCATAGCTTCCATTTCGAGACGGATTTTCTGTTCAGGGTTGATCCACCTGGTACGAATGAAAGTATTGCCCAGTTCCTCATTATTAATGGTCAGGTGGTTGATGCTGATATCCGAGAGGAACATTGGATTGTTATAAACATCCGATATGGTGGTTGTTCCATTCATGATCCCCTCCAGCTGCAATCCGGATTTACTGGTGATAATGTTCAGGTGTTCCAGGTCCAGGTCTGTAGAATTCAAATGCAGTTCATCTGAGGGTTGTTTTGAGAGGGTACCATTGATTGCAAGTGACTGGTTATTATGACTGATCCTCAGCCGATGAAATTGCACGGACGAGGTATCGATAGTGACCGTCGATCGATCAATGTCCCAGATCGTATCCCTGACAAAGATCCTGCCTGGATTTAGATGCATGGCCATCCTTGGTATTTTATAGGATGGACGGTACATAAAGGAAGCAAATCCACTGATGTTACCCATGGAAATATCCTCCAGGTCCTTATTTCTCCACAGCAGATTGTAATAGAGGCTGTCATTGTCAAGCTTCCAGTCCAGGTTGATATTCTCCATATTGATCACGGATCCGGAAACCATGGATCCGCATGTTATCAGGAAATTGGCTAAAGAATCATTAGTCACAAAACTTATGTCCAGGTTGTCCCATTTGGTATCCTCGTATTGGAAACTGGGGAGATCCCCCTCCAGGTTAAACTCGTAACTGGAAGGGAAATAGTTTCCGTATATTTTCGAATTCCTGGCAAACTCAATTTCCGGGAAGAAGAAATCTGTAATGGGGTAAGTGTTTTTAAGGTGGAAATCATAGCGGAAGTTGTTTAAGCTTTCATCCTCTGTGTCCGGGTACTTCTTAATAATGTCCCTGAAGGCAGGCAGGTGATGCGCCAGCAGCCTGCCGGTGGCTTTCCCGATATCCTCGAATTCATACTGGCCAAAGATCTCTGCATCTACCAGGTCCGATTTCAGGATCATACGGTTGCTGTCAGGCCGATGTTGCGCATAGAGGTTGAAATTGTAGATTTGTATCTGTTTGCCCTGCTTTTGGAATAGTGAATTCACAAGGTTGATCTCTCCGTCAAATTCATCAATATCAGAACCTATAAAATTGGCTCTCAGGTAACATGATAAGGTATAGGTCGGATCGGAAGTTGCCAGGTGCAGAGGGAAAAGTCTGGCCCTGTCCACATTGGCCGTGAAATCAAAAACAGGCAGGGTATCATTGATATCCAGCTTCCCAAAGAATTCCATTTGAAGGTTGGGATCCCGCACCGAAAATTGCCCGTCGAATTTCCTGTCCGACAGATCACCCTGAAAATCTATATGCTGGTATTCATAATTGTTAAACTCGACCCTTGAGATATGCCCGTCCATGCTGTAATCCAGGGATCCTCCCTGGTAGCTGGTACCTTCCACCTGTGCATTCATACTCAATTTTCCTGCCAAATCTCCTAGGTCCGTCAGCCTGGCAAGGTCGAAGTCCTCTGTGCTTAATTTACCGTTGAAATGCACATTCTCCATGGAATCGGGGCGGATGGACAGGTCTGTGGATAGCTGTCCGACATCGGTAATCAGCGTGCCGTATGATACAAAGTCGTTGTAGAAACCAGCAAACTTCCCATGGTAAGTGATGTCTCCCAAATGGGACAGTTGCTCTGACAGGTCCACTGTTTCACCGGGCTCTCCCGGTTTTTGAAAGGACTCGATATCAGCTACAGTTGTGGTCAGGTCCTGGATATCAAAATACATGAAGGTTTCCTGGATGTCCGGCAGGCCATTCAGGTCAAAATTCCCATTGAACGAAGTGTTGTGGCCATACTCCAGCTGGATGTTTTCACCTTTGAAGCTATTCAGCTTGCCGCGGAGTGTCCCTGCCAGGTTGATGGTCTTATCGATCCCTTTTAGAAATGATCCCCAATAGGCCGCATCTGCCATGTTTATTCTGGATGGTTCAAATTCGTAGTATAAATTCACCTTAGATGGGAACCCCCCCCTGCCAAGATCTTTCCAGCTGTTGAAAGTAAAATCCAGCTGGTTAGCCTTGATATCAGAATCATCCAGTATGATATGCAGGTCTTTGAATTTCATGAATTCCTTGTTGAGGCTCATGAGCGCAGTAAGATCATGCATCACACATCCGCTTTTATCCCTGAAGTCCAACCGCTCGATCATGAATTGAACGGTACCGGAGTCTACCCCGAGATCCCTGATCCGGATATCCAGATCGGCAAAATCCATATCTGTGAAATTCACACCATAATCAGGCACTCTTGGCTTGAAATGGTTCTCATACTTAAATCTTGATCGCTCAAAGTCAATATTTCGAATGCTGACCTTCCATTTGACTTTTGTTGAATCGGGGGGCTTTTTCAGGGCCTGGGTAATGAATTTCAGGTTGACGGTCCTGGTGGTGTCGGTCGACAGCCTGATCGTGGCATCTTTAAACTTAAGCCTGCTGAGTACAATCCTATTGGTGGATGGACTGAAGGTTTTCAGGGTAGCGATCATGCTTGGAGCATAAAGCAGGGTATCCAGGTACTGGTCCTTCAGCATAACCTCCTTCAATACTACCCGGTTGAACAATATCATGTCCATAGATTCAATGGAGAAATCAGCCTCAAGATTCTCAGAGATGGTAGTAGCGATCCTGTTGGCCAGGTATGTCTGGACCATGCTGTTTTGAAGGATAATAAAGGCCATTGCCGGAACGACAAGAATCCCCAGCACGATGATCACCCCTATTTTTAGTATTTTTTTTATAATTTCACCTCTTTAATATCCTGAAATTAAAATGATTCCGGACCGGCCTTATGGGTAGCCCAGGATTGAAGAATCATGGTAACAGCGGTTCCCCGGATTTCAAACGTAAATTAAACAAAAATAGTTCAACTACCCTCATTTACTTGCAATTAAGATGCCAGTATTTATCCTCGGAATAGAATCTTCATGTGATGATACAGCAGCAGCTGTGGTTAAGGATGGTGTCCTGTTGTCAAATATTGTAGCTAACCAGGAGGTACACCGTAAGTATGGAGGGGTCGTCCCGGAACTGGCTTCCAGGGCGCATCAGCAGAATATAGTTCCTGTCGTGGACCAGGCTTTGAAAATGGCAGGGATTAAGTCAGGGGATCTCTCCGCTGTAGCTTTTACCCGGGGACCCGGGCTGCTCGGGTCATTGCTGGTGGGAAGTTCCTTTGCCAAGGGCTTTGCCCTGGCAGGAGATATTCCCCTGGTAGAGGTCAATCACCTGCAGGCCCATATCCTTGTTCACTTCCTCAAACAAACAGGAAGGGATGTCAGCATGCCTAGCTTCCCATTCCTCTGTCTCCTTGTCTCCGGCGGCCATACCCAGCTGATGGTAGTGAGGGATTATCTTGAACTTGAAATCATCGGTAAAACAATTGATGATGCTGCCGGTGAAGCTTTTGATAAAAGCGCCAAATTAATGGGACTTCCCTATCCTGGTGGGCCGCTGGTTGATCGTTATGCTCGTGACGGAAATCCGGATGCCTTTGCCTTTACAAAACCGGTTATAAAGGATCTGGATTATAGTTTCAGTGGATTGAAAACAGCTTTTCTTTATTTTATAAGGGACCGACTGAAAGAGAATAAGGATTTTATAGAACAAAACCGGAACGACCTCTGTGCCTCCATACAGAAAACCATTGTGGAGATACTCACAGATAAACTTGAAAAAGCATTTAAGCAAACCGGTATTAACCAGGTTGCCCTCGCAGGGGGTGTTTCTGCCAATAGCGGACTGCGCGAAAGAGTACAATGGCTTGCCCGGAAGCATGGCTGGGAAGTTTTTATTCCCGAGATCAACCTGAGTACAGACAATGCTGCCATGATTGCCATGACCGGATACGTTAAATTCCTGGCCGGTAAATTTGCCGGACTCGACAGCTCACCCATGGCAAGGTTGCCGATTTGAACCCGGATTGGCCGAGATTTAAGGGCGTTTCATTATTTTTGAAAAAGTAGTATATTTAAGTGTCGATTGTAAATCATGGATCTGGTTTCACTAGAAAGTACGAGAAAGACGCCCAATGTCCTGCTGGACCCATCCGGGAGGATCAGGATCGGTGGGCGTTCTATACCTGAAGATGCTTCCAAGTTTTATGATAATATCCTGAACTGGGTGTTAGATTACTGTCATACACCCAGTGACTCCACCGTAGTAGATATTGAGTTGGAATATTTTAACAGTGGTTCAGCCAAGTTCGTTATGCAGATCCTGCGTGAACTCAGTGAGCTCCTGGCTGAAGGGAAAGACCTTAAGGTTAACTGGTATTACGAAGAGGGCGATGATGATATCCTGGAACGTGGAGAATACTATTCCAGCATTCTCGACCTGGAGATCAACTTCATAGAGACAGATTAATTCCCTTTAACACTATTCAAGACTGTCATAGAAACGGATCAACTGTACCAGTCCAGCTTCAGTTTTCAGGTTGGGTTTTTCTTTTTTGATGTATTTCTCCACTTCCTCACGCTGACCCTGCATGATCTCTAGGGCTGATTTTTTATTGGATTTTAGCACCTGGGGTTCATTATCACCCGTTTTGAGATAATACGATTCACGGTCATGGTATTCATCATACCGCCTGTCCTGGCTGTAAGCTCCACCATAATCTGCCTCTCTGAATTCCCTGAAATGTCTTTTATAAAGGATTGAATTTTCATTATACAGGACCTGCAGGGAAACCTGTTTTTTAAGTTTCTCAACAAATACCTGCTTGAAGAGCATGATTGTGTCCTGGCCAGAAAAGATCTCGAAATAGTCTATCTGGCTGCTGTTCAATAGGTATATAGAATTGCCGGATGAGTATTCCCACCTATCGTTATAACAATCATAATTGAGCAGTTTACCGTCAATCCTCATCTTGTTGGCATAAAAAATATTCCCCTGCTTGAAATCCTCGAAAACATAGGGAGTACCAGTGGTACCATAGGCATCTGCTGACTTTGTCCTGAGCAGATCAGGAGACGGATTCATAATATTCATTTCAGTCATTTCGTAACCGGTAGATCCGGGGACCGCCTGTGCGGATATTATAAGGGGCATAAACAAGAACAGGAATAAGAGAATTATGTTAGATTTCATAGCCATCTAAATTAATGTTTAAAATTCAATATTGAATACTGTTCCGGAATCATCCGATTGGAAATGGATGGATCCTTTATGCAATCTCATGATCTGTTTGGACAGGCTAAGCCCTATCCCGGATCCTTTCTTCTTGGTGGTGTAAAACGGGATGAATACTTTTTCCAGATTCTCCTCATCAATCCCTTTCCCGTTATCCCTGACGCGAATGATGACCTTTTCATTCCTGGAATCAGCAGAAAGGATAATGGACTTCTCCTCCCTTTCCCTGACTGCTTCCATAGCATTTTTTATCAGGTTGATCAGGACCTGCTGGATCATCATGGAATCAATACATATGCTCATTTTATGGGCAGGGACCTGCGCCTGGTAATTGATGTTCTCACTGTCCATATCTTTCTTAAACAGCCTGTACATGTGGTTTAACAGGAATTCAACGGCGATATCCTCAAATATGGGTTGAGGGAGACGGGTCAGATTCTTGTAATCTGCCACAAAGCTCAGCAAACCACGGCTTCGCTCTTCGATGGTCTCAAGGCTTGAATACATGTCGTCCAGGTCATCACTGCTCAAAGTCCCCAATGCCTTGCGGCTGCCATTTTCATCTGTTAACATTTCATTGATCGCAGAACTCAGGGATGAGACTGGTGTAACCGAATTCATGATCTCATGGGTCAGTACACGTATCAACTTCTGCCAGGAATCGAGTTCCTGTTCCTCCAGCTCATGCCTGATGTTCTGCAGAGAGACCAGTTTAAATTTCTCCTTCCTTACCCGGAATTCTGTTACATGCACTGATAATTGCAGCAATTCCCCTTCCCTGTTGACCCTGATGACTTCCCTTTGGCCAGCCCTCAGTGTAACCATCAATTGATGAAGGGTAGGATGAATGGATTTCAGGGGTTCCAGTCTTTCCACCTTTGCCTTCCTGAAAAGAACAGCTGCAGCCTGGTTAAAGAGAAAGACCTCCCCCAGATTATTGAAGCAAATCAGGGCAATATTAATATGTTCAATAACTGTCTGCAGATATTGATACTGGGCAGCCTGGTCCATTTTGGCCCCCCGGTACTGTTCCTGTATCTCATTGAAAATGGATTCAAGTTCCCTGAAGGATTTCTCTGAGAATTTCCTGCTGTATGATGTGGTGAAATCCTGATTTTTTAAGGCTTCTAGCAAGCTGGTAAATTCCCTGTTTGAACGGTCGATAAACCGGAATAAGTCAATCATAAGCAATATCACAATCAGGGCAGAGACACCCGTTGCTACATACCACTTTTCCTGACCCAGGGCATAAAACATGAAGGCCATGAACAGGCCTGTCATCACGATCCTCCCAGCAATGCGTATACGGTAGCTACGAAATACCATATTTCGTCATTTTTCTGTATAGGGTTGTCCTTGCCATTCCCAGCTCATCTGCCGCCTTGCTGATATTGTATCGATATTTTTCCAGGGCCTGTTGAATGGTTTGTTTTTCCACATCTTCCATCCTGAAACCTATAAGGTCTGCATTGAGGCTGGTTTCATGCATGATCAGGAAATCTGCAGGCTTAAGAATATCTTTGTCAGTCAGAATGATAGCTCTTTCAACTACATGTTGTAATTCACGGATGTTCCCCGGCCACAAGTATGTGTCAAGCTTCTGGTAAACATCCTTTTGCAGTGAGATTCCTGTTTTGTTATATTTCCGGGCAAAAAGCCGGGTAAAGTGATCAGTCAGGAGGGGTATGTCTGACCTTCTCTCACGCAAAGGGGGCACTTTGATCTCAACGGTATTTATCCTGTAGAGGAGGTCTTCCCTGAAAGTTTTTTCCTGGACCATCTTGTAAAGGGGCATATTGGTAGCACTGATGAGCCGGATGTCAATAGGTGTTTCCCTGCTGGCCCCCACACGATTTATTACCCTGTTCTGGACAACGGACAGCAATTTTGATTGTAGTTGGAGGGGGAGGTTGCCAATTTCGTCAAGGAAGAGGGTACCTCCTGATGCCACCTCAAATCGCCCGCTGCGATCTTCCCTGGCATCTGTGAAGGCACCTTTTACATGTCCGAAGAGTTCACTCTCAAAAAGGGTTTCAGGGATGGCTCCCAGGTCAACGGACACGAAGATCTCCTGTGCGCGTTCAGATTCCCTGTGCAGTGCCCTCGCAATCAGCTCTTTTCCCGTACCATTTTCTCCCAGGATCAAAACATTGGCATCTGTGCGTGCCACCTTACTAATGGTATCGAAGACAAATTTCATTCTGTCCGATTTACCGATGATCTCGATGAACTCCTGGTCCATGTCCTGATGTAAAAGCTCCTGTTTTCTGCGTAATTCGAGGATCTCTCTTTTGGATTGGCGGAGGCGGAATGCATTGATGACTGTAGCCATCAGTTTCTGATTATCCCACGGTTTGACAATGAAGTCTGCAGCACCCTCTTTCATGGCTTTTACAGCCAGGTCGATATCTCCGTAAGCCGTCATCATGATGACATGTGCTGATTCGTCCTTCTTTCTGATCTCCCTCAGCCATTTCATTCCCTCCTTGCCACTGGTGGCCCCAGCACTGAAATTCATATCCAGCAGGATAATATCAAAGATCTCATTCTCGAGTTGTTGCAGGATCATTTCAGGATCCGCCTCTGTTTTGATCAATCCGAATTGTTTTTTGAGTACAACCCGGGTAGCCAGTAGGATATCCCTGTCATCATCGATGACTAATATTTTGCCTGGTTTGGTGCTCATCTGCGATTTCAAGTTATCAATTGTTTCAGTTTGAAACAAAAAAATGTAGCAATTCGCAACATGAAGATAGATTGAATATTCGGGTTTTAAATTTTAATGATCAGAAAATGAGACATATAACTTCTATGGTATATTAATTGTATTTTACCGGGCAATTTGATAATTAAATACCCTGTTATGATACAAACTAAGGAACTTGTTAAGGTTTTTCGTACTGATGAAGTTGAAACAACTGCTCTGAACAAAGTGGACATGGTTGTAAAATCCGGAGAATTTGTCGCTGTAATGGGACCCTCGGGCTGTGGTAAGTCAACGCTGTTGAATATTATTGGACTGCTTGATAATCCGACCGGTGGAGAATTGTATTTTGATGGATCGGAAGTCTCAAAATTCAAAGAGCGCCAACGCACCAATATCAGGAAGGGTAATATCGGGTTTGTTTTTCAGAGTTTTAACCTGATCGATGAATTAACGGTTTATGAGAATGTTGAATTACCCCTGCTCTATTTAAACGCAAGCGGTTCTGAAAGAAAACAGAAGGTAAATGAGGTATTGGACAGGATGAAGATCTCTCACCGTAAAAAGCATTTCCCACAACAACTCAGCGGAGGCCAGCAACAACGGGTGGCCATTTCCAGGGCCGTGGTAACTAAGCCCAAACTGATCCTGGCTGATGAGCCAACAGGAAACCTTGACTCTGCAAACGGTGAAGAAGTTATGAACCTGCTAACAGAATTGAACAAGGAGGGTACCACCATCATTATGGTAACCCACTCACCAAGTGATGCAGATAAAGCCCACAGGATTATTCAGCTTTTTGACGGGCATATTGTCACCGAGAATATTAAGAAGATACTGTAAAGAATACAGGAAGAAATTCCCAGAAAACTTAATGCGATGATTCGTAACTATTTGAAAACGGCCCTCCGGAATTTGCTGCGCAATCCTATATATACCATGATAAATATCATCGGGCTGACCATTGGGATTACCTGCAGTTTGTTGATCCTGATATTTATCAAGCATGAATTCAGTTTTGACCGCTTCAATGAAAAAAAGGAAAACCTACAACGGGTTGTTTTTGAATTTGTGGATCCGGAAGGAAGTACCATGTCTCCGCAGATGACAGCTCCTGTGGGACCGGCAATGGTGGAGGCATTTCCAGAGGTGGTTCGCAGTACGCGGTTTTCCTCCCGGGAAGATGGTTATTTTTCTTACCAGGGGAAAGCTTACAAGGAAGATGGATTATTTTATGGGGACTCCTCCCTATTTCAGATGTTTTCCTACGAGTTGCTTGCAGGAGATCCTAATACAGTATTGGCATCACCTTATTCGGTGGTCATCAGCGAAGGAACTGCCTTGCGGATCTTCGGAGATAAAAATCCATTGGGAGAGACGATCCGCTGGAATAACCGGGATGACCTGATTATTACCGGTGTAGTTAAAGCACCACCCGCCAATTCCCACATACAGTTCAGTTCCCTGATCTCTTTTTCCAGTCGATACCAGGATAGAAGGAATCACATGGATTGGAATGGAGGAATGCAGTATTACCATTACCTGGAACTGGTTCCAGGAGCGGATGTCAAAGCGCTGGCTGCCAAATTTCCTGATTTTATGTATGAACACATAAACCATAAATACGAAACTTACGGCGCGTCCATAAATGCCTCTTTGCAGCCAATCGAAAAAATTCACCTGAGATCAAATTTTGTCGGTGAGATCGGTCCCACAGGAAGCATGGGCAATATATATATATATGCTGCCATTGCCATTTTTGTTTTGTTCATCGCCTGTATAAATTTTATGAACCTGACCACTGCGATGGCTACCAAGCGGGCAAAGGAAGTAGGCTTGCGCAAGGTATTTGGAGCTGCCCGAACTAATCTGATCAGGCAGTTTCTTGGAGAATCAATTGTAATGAGCGTGATTGGACTGGTGATTGCCCTGATAATGATCGAGATCCTGCTACCTGCCTTCAGTAACATGGTTAGCAGGCAACTTGAACTGTACCAGTGGTCCAACCTGGATCTTTTACTTGGCATTCCCGTTCTAGTGCTTTTTGTAGGCATACTGGCAGGCAGCTACCCGGCTTTTTACCTGTCAGCTTTCAAACCCGTAAGTGTTTTAAAAGGTCTGTTTAAGGGGCAGAAAAGTTTTTCCGGTGTGCGTAATTCTCTGGTTCTGATACAGTTTGCCATCAGTATCGTGCTTATTATCTGTACCCTTGTGATATATGCCCAGCTGGGTTTTATCCGGTCAAAAGACCTTGGTTTCAGTAAAGATAACATCATGATCCTGGCATTTACAAGTGATTCTTATAAGCAGCAGTATGAACGTTTAAAGGATGCCTTATCCGGGATTCCTGAAGTGATCAGTTCATCCGCTACCTCACAGGTGCCGGGGGGAGGTTTTACTTCCAATGGTTACCGTCCTGAGGGCTCTGAGAATGTCATCATGTTTAACAAGGTGGCGGTGGATTTTGATTACATCCGTACTGTTGGACTGCAGGTAACAGGTGGAAGGGATTTCTCTGAGGATTTTTCCACAGACAGGGAAGCCTATCTGATCAATGAATCCCTTGCCCGGCAACTGGACTGGACTGACCCGGTAGGAAAAACCATTAGCCGGAGCGGTGACCATACGGTGATAGGGGTGGTAAAGGACTTTCATTTTGCACCCATACACCAGGAGATCGGTCCCCTGATCTTTGATATGAGACCCTACCTTGGGTATGATTATTTATTGGTCAGGTTCCGGACAGGCAACCTTCCGGGATTGATCTCGGATATCCGGAAAGCCTGGGAGGAAATCGATCCGAATGAACCATTTGAATATAGTTTCATGGATGATGTCTTCGGAGAAGCATACAAATCTGAGCAGAGGATGAGTTCCATGTTGCTGTATTTTGCCATACTGGCCATTCTCATTGCCAGTATGGGATTATTTGGACTGGCATTGTTCAACACAGAACAGCGGACCCGGGAGATAGGCGTACGGAAGGTATTCGGATCATCTGTTTCAGGAGTAATGCTTCTTTTATCAGGCAAATTTTCAAGGTGGGTCTTATTGGCCAATATCCTCGCCTGGCCAGTATCCTACCTGATCATCAGGGAGTACATGCAAATGTACGCTTACAAGATCAATCTGCCGGTCTGGATTTTTTTCCTGTCCGCTGCAGGAGTTTACCTGATTGCCATTATAACCATTAGCCTGCAGAGTTATAGAGCCGGGGTGACCAATCCGGGAGTTGCCCTCCGGTATGAGTGAGGGCCCTGGTGCATTAACGTTTTTTAACAGGATGAAGGTAATTTAGGGAATGCATGCTGCGTTTTTTTTCAGAAGAATTCTTTAAAAACCCAACATTATGGAAATTCCAGTTCCGAAACGCCCTTCATTCTGGCAATCCGCAACTTTTAAATTAATCATCATTGGCCTGCTGATCCTGATCCTGCTGGTCCCCGGCGCCATGATCCGTAACCTGATCAATGAAAGGGAACAGACACAGTTGGAAGTTATATCCGAGATTGGTTCTAAATGGGGCTATGGGCAGACCATCAATGGGCCTGTGCTATCCATCCCTTATTATCATTACATAGAGCAAGATGAAAAACAATACCGGGAGATCCGTTTTGCACATTTTTTGCCTGGACAACTTGAAGTTGAGGCCGATGTCACACCTGAGATCCGCTATCGGGGGATTTACAAAACGGTTGTTTACAATACCATGCTGAAGGTTTCCGGATCTTTTGACTTTCCGGATACAGATGAGCTCAAAATTGAGCGGACTGCGGTCCTTCCGGATGACGCCTTTGTCCAGGTTGGCATTACTGATATGAGGGGCATACAGCAAGTCCTTCCATTCGGGTGGAACCAGCAGGTACTGGAAGTGGAACCTGGCATACCTACCGATGATATATCTGCTTCAGGATTCCATGTCAGGATATCCCTGGAGGAAGGGGATCACTTTGATTTTCAATTTGAACTCAATCTGAATGGAAGTGACCACCTGTACTTTGTTCCCGTGGGGAAGTCCACCAACATCCGGATGAGATCTCCCTGGAAGCACCCCAGGTTTGACGGGGCTTTCCTGCCCGATAAGCGCGATATCTCTGATGGGGGATTTGAAGCCTCCTGGAAGGTCTTGCACCTGAACCGGAACTATCCCCAGTCCTGGAAGGGGTCCGCTTTTCACACAGAAGATTCAGCTTTTGGCTGTTATCTGATCCTTCCGGTGGACCAATACCAGAAAACCATGAGATCAGCCAAATATGCGATCATGTTCATAGCGCTGACCTTTATGATCTTCTTTTTCGTTGAGATACTGAACAAGCGCAGGATACATCCTGTGCAGTATCTTATTGTGGGACTGAGTATCAGTATTTTTTATGTGCTTTTGCTCTCCCTTGGTGAACAGGTAGGGTTCAACCTTTCCTACCTGATTTCCAGTGTGGCGATTGTGGGTTTGATCACAGCCTATGCGGCAAGCATATTCAGGTATTCTAAACTTACCATAGTCCTTGGCATATGCCTTGCCCTTTTGTATGTATTTCTTTTTATACTGATCCAGCTGCAGGATTATGCATTATTGCTTGGAAGCATAGGCCTTTTTATTGCCATGGGATTGATCATGTACACCTCCAGGAATGTAGACTGGTACAGTGCAAATTCCCTGAAGAACCAGGACAAGAACATAGGATTCTGATGGCAGGTAACCATTTTGCATTCCGGGCGTATAAAGGGTTGGATTTGAAAACACATGAAAGTAAGGATTAAACTGGCCGGGGAGGAGCATATCCCTGGTGTGGTGGGATTCTGGAAAGATTTTATGAATTTCCACCAGGCTAATGACCCCTTCTTTACCATGAGAAAGGGAGCAGATAAAGAATTTTCAAAATACTTTCGAGAGGTTATTTCAGCGCATGATGCACATGCCCTGGTGGCACTCGTTAATAAAGAGAAAATCGTTGGATTTTCCATCTCTGCTGTCAAAAACCATCCTCCGGTATTTGCAGAGACAAAATATGGGGAGATCATAGACCTGGCCATTCATGATGATTACAGAGAAAAGGGATTAGGCGAAGAAATGCTGAAGATCATCTTTGAATGGTTCGATGCACATGATGCCAGGCGTATCGAATTGAGAGTCGCTGCGAAAAATATGAACGGTTATTCTTTCTGGGAAAAACACGGTTTCGTCGAATGCCTTCACGTTCTCAACCTCGAGAG
>CAZXOJ010000059.1:0-17894 GCA_964642325.1 uncultured Bacteroides sp.
GAAGTATCATACATCACAGCCCAGGCAGTATATTCCCATCCACCCTTAAATCCCCTTAAAACATGTATACGGTGTACCACAGCATTCAGGTTCATATCCTGGCTGGAATGCCGAATGTATAATGTGTCCTGTGCCGGGGTAAGTGTAACCTGGTAACCCTCATCGGGCATATTAAAATGAAATATCCAATTATCCTGATTATTCTTTTGAAATTGGGTCCTACCCCTCAGATCCAGTGTTTTTTTAAGGTACCTGGCGTAATCCTTTGGATCTCCATTCATGGGTTTTTCAACGAGTACTGTGGAATGGCTTACTTCCACCTTCGGCATAGTTAGAAGATCTCGGTTGATCATAATAATGCCTGTCATCACATACACCAGCAAAAATGACAGCATGATCATGCTCGTGATCAAATGTATTTTCTGTACCAGTTTATTTATGCTCATCCGACCAGCCATATGAAGATCAATAAAATCACAGGAAATGATGCAATGGCCCCAACAATGATCCAGCTTCTTCTTTTCCTGAATGAACGGACATACCAGTAATGGATCGTTATCAGTATAACACAAAATAATACCAATGCCATTGGCACTGAAACGATCCTCCATGTTTTTATAAAAAAGGGACCCTTACCATGGTTCATCATTCCTGCCGCCAGCGGGTGTAAAGCAATGAGCACAGGCCAGGGGCCCATCCTTATTTCTTTTACCTTGTAGACATCATCCTGGAGGGGAACAGTGATCCAGTATCTCTTGCCGGGCCTTGCGATCGAAAAATGATGCACACCAAGACTGTCATGGTAATCTTCCCACCAGGGAGTATGTCCAAATAATCCCAGAGAATCCCGGATAGCTTTTTTAAAATCTATGTTCTCGGTAATTTGGGGTGTGGTGAAAGATGCTTCCCAATAGGTAGTTTTATCTCCTGGCTTTGGAAATTTTGGATGGTGCTGGTGATAAAAAGCGCTTATGCTGAATATTATCAGGAACCCAACTGAGAATAATCCTCCGTAAACATGGAACTTGTTAAGAAAACTCTTCCATTTGCGATTTCTTGCCATCCTCCTTTAATGGTATTTGAGATTTTAAGGTCCAAATATAGTTATTTAGCCGATCTAACCTAAGCGATCTCCGGACCACCGATGGCAAATTGCTTTTCCTTTATGCCTGGATGATGCAGCTTGCCCAAGCACATCCTGGTAAATGACCGTTGTTTTGTAAACCCGGATTCCTCAAGGATCGAGATCCATTCTGGTTTATCGGCAAAAGTATCAATTACTGCCTCTTTTGATTCTAGGGGATCAATTACTGCTGCCAGCAAATCTGCTGCATAAGCTGTTCCTTCGGCGATAATGGGACCGATATGTTCATACTGGCTTCCGGAGCGGCCCATACAGTAAGCCCTTAGAGAACCATTTTCCTTTAGGCAAAAGGCATATTCAGGATTCCGCTCATACATGCATCGCAGGATCCCGGATCTGTCTGCTCCGAATATGGGTATGTCGAGGCGGGCGATTGACTCCAGTTCATCATCACCCATTGGAATCGCGGCCTTAGCATAATGGTTGTTTTGCTTAACCGGGGTAATGGCGGAATTTTTAATCAACCTTACCAGCTCGTATTCAGTTTGGAATCCTAATGTTTTGTATAGTTCAAATCCTTCCGGGGTAGCATCCAGTCTTATGGGTCCTTTTGGTTGGGCAAGCTCTATGGATTTATTCATCAGGGCCTTGCCAACCCCTTTTCGTCTTGCATTAGGATCAACGAGTACCATCGCTATTCATGTAAAATGATCCTGGTACGGAAGTGAAACAACGATCCCTGCATCTTCACCATGGAGGCTGGCAACGAAATTATCCCCCCCTGCGTCCAGCAACATTTTCCAATCGGCCTCCAATTGGTTCCATCCTGCCAGGGATTTTAGTTTCATCCCATAGGGAATGTCACCAGGGGGCATATTGCGCAGGATAATCTTGTCCGATCCCTTTAATTTTTCCACCATTGATCAAGAGTGATGACTATTGATACATGTCGTCAGGATCTGCATTGGCCAGGTCTACCATGAGCTTACTGATCTTTCCGGTAATCTCGGTAAAATATCTCTCACCCTTATCCTTACTGGCTTTTTCGGGATTGCCGATGCCAGTGTCGGCAGTGACACTTGACCATTTACGTTCTGCCCAGGCCCAGTCTTCATTGAATGCCTCGATCCTGAAGCTTTTAAATCGGCCATCACCGGCATCTTCCATGGGTAAGACCAACTCTGGCACTAGGTGAAGCATCAGGCTGGTTTCCATTTCGTCTGCATGGTCTCCGTCACTTTCAAATATCTTGGCTTTTTCATACGACATATACCAGTTGCAGGTGGAAATAAACATTTGCGGGTACTTGTACCCGAGTTCCCTGATCATCTGCCTGAAATCATTCCCGCCATGCCCATTCATGATCAACAATTTGTAGATCTTATGATGGATCAGGCTCTCAACCATATCATTTAAGATAATTGCCTGGGTACTGGGATTCATGTTCATGGTTAACCTGATATCCTTCTGTCCCGTATTTACCCCGAAAGGAATGGTCGGTAAAACGATGACACGGGCTTTATTCTCCCAGGCCAGCCTGGCAGATTCTATGGCAATCAGTTCTGTCTCGAAGTTGTCCGTGCCAAAGGGGAGGTGGTAATTATGTGCTTCAGTGGCTCCCCAGGGCAGAATGGCCAGGTCATATTCCTGGTCCTTAACGGTTTTCCAGTTCGTCTCACTTAATACGTAATGTCTCATGTTGCTATTTCTTTATTCACTGGTAAGTAATAGAACCATACCCGTATCACTATCCTGGGTAATGGTCAGTAAGCCGGGGGATGATAAAACATCTGCGGAGCTGTAATCATTCCGTTTGGGATCAAACCACCGCGCCTCATAGGAGAAACCGAATGGATTCCGGATACTGATGGTACCATTTTTTGGGATATAGGCCAGGATCTGACTGCGATCCTGATTGGACAATACTCCCACGAATTCATCATATTGATTGTCCCCCGGTTGTTCTACCAACAAGCCTTTATCAGGGTAGAATTCCCACCAGGCAAACTGGTCCATAAATTCATACAGGTATTTCATTTCGAGGCTTACTGGTAATTCCAGGCTGTTCTTCCAGCTAACGGTCCACGGTGCTTTTCGGTGATTCAAAATGGGACCACCATCCTCCTCGACCCAGGGCCAGATCCCGTTTGCCCCGTAGGTAAAGCCTGCAACAGGTGTGGCAAACAGACTCCACCAGATGGCATTCCTGACATTTTCAGGAGTCTGGTCCTGACGAATATTCTCATATATGGGCTCCATATTGATATTGGGCATGGGCCTTATTTTATCCCAATCGTTGGCAACCTCTTTCTTGTTGATGAAATCTACAGTACTTTGACTAAAGCCATGTGAGGACTGGTATCCCATAACGCTGTACCAGGATTCACCCTTATAAATATCACCAACATAGGACTGGCCGTGTGGGTGGAGTGTAGCAGGTGCATGATCGATCTCATTAAATACCCGCTGCCCTATAGCCTTCCAGCGATCTGCAAATTCATCGAAATAGCGCCCGTCACCTCCAAGGATCCAGATCACCTGGTTGCCCTGGTATCGGGCAACGATGTATTTGGCCAGGAGCACGGCTTCATCTACCGGCAGGTGATAACCTGGACTCAGTTCCCGGCCGTCTCCAAACGGCAGGGCCCAGAGTAGTACCGGAGATGCCACCAGTCCGAATTCATTGATCCTGTCCACGCGCTCATCCATTTTCTGGAAGAACAAGGGATTGATTTCAATCCTGCCGGAACCGGTGTAAGCCTGGTCCCCGTCCAGGTTAGAATCTCCTCCCCGCCACTGCGTGGTGACAAACTGTATCAGGTTGTAATGGTGCTCTTTTCTATGCTGCAGGTAGTAATCCCAATCTGATTCTGTTGATTTCATAGCACCGTTCCAGGCGGTACAGCCCATCCAGAAAAACGGAGTCCCGTCATCATAGGTGAGGTAATATTTCCCTGGTGGATGTTTGATGGCACCCCGCTTATAAATTTCCAGGTCTTCAACGCCCTTCACACAGGTAAAGTGGCCGGACTGCTCATGGAGCCCACTGTTGTCTTTGTCTGAACATGTTGACTGCCAGGACCATTCACCAGTCTCGTCCGGCATAAACCGTACTTTCCAGTCCTTCACCCCATCCCAGAACCCATTCACGGTCTTCTCCCTTCCTGTTGCTGAAGTGAAGAGGACAGTGAAAGTTTTAATGTCATAAATCGGGTTGTCATATTCTTTATCGCTGTTAAACCGGATCTCGTGTTTATGCCAGAGGGCTGTCTCATTTGGTTGACTGGCCAGGGCCAGCACATTCAATAATAATAGCAATGATGTTCCTGCTATAAATTTGTTCATGATCATGTTATTTGGGGTAGCATTATAAAGTGATGCAAGATACAACTTGTAGGATTAATTATGAACGGGCCAAATAAAAAACCCTGCCCCGACTTATCGGAGCAAGGTTTTTCACTACAATTTCATGAAGGGGAAATTTTTCCGGATGATCAGGCCTTGTACTTTTTCCAGGCCCCAAAGATGGCTCCGCCAATACCCAGTCCCACCGTAGTAAATCCACCCGTAATCCAGGCAAGTCCGTAAGGATCCTTGGCAAACATGCCACTGGTCATGTTGGAAAGCAATACAAAGGCGAATCCAATGAGCAATCCGACAAGAAGACCCTGCAACAGAGATGTTACATTGATCTTGGTAAACAGCCAGGCCAGTACATACATGGATACTACCGCAGAGACTATATTGGTGATCCATTCTTCTGCGCCAGCAGGATCAGCTTCGATAGCAGCCATATCCAGGCCTACCATTCCCATCCAGGCTTCTCCGAAAAGGGGACCGTACCAGAGGAAGCCGAGGACAAATTGTAAAACGACGGCCACCAGTACAGCAAGGTGATTAATTTTCAGTTCTTTCATTGTTCAAGTTTTAAGTTTAATACTTATGGGAGTCTGTATAAAGAATTACAGATCAGCAATATATGACATATTCTTGAAACTGGGAACCTCTGTTCTGATAAATAAATGTTAAAATGCCTGCTGGATCCTGTAGAGATATTTGCTTGTACGCATAAGGATGGCTCCATCTACTACCGCAGGAGTAGTCCATATCTCTCCATCTAGCTGGTTTCGTGCCACGATCTCAAGCTCTCTGCCCTCCTTTATGACCAGTGTTTCACCCTGGATTGAGTTAAAATATATATATCCGGCAATATATACAGGAGAAGAGTTGTATTTCCCTTTCAGTTTTTCCGACCAGACGGTTTCTCCTGTTTTTGCATCGAGGCATAGCATGGTCCCCTCCGAATCGATTGTGTAGAGAAGGCCATCTTTTACGAGGGGTGTGAGTAGTTGGAGGACGGGAGACTTAACACGCCACAGAATATTGGATGTGGCAATGTCTCCCTCTCCATCCGGATCTACTGCCAGGAGTTCAGCATATGGATCACCACCAGGAGGGGTTACAAAACCGGTATAAAAATATACGATCCCGTCTTCTTCTGTAGGCATGGATATGGTGGAATCCTCCCCCTGTACGATGCGCCATACCTCTTTACCCGTTTCCGGATCATAGGCGATGCATACAGCTGCCCCGTTGGAGATCAGCAGGTCTTGCCCGGCTACTTTCACTATGAGAGGGGTGATATAGGCTTTTTTACCGATCCATTCAAGCTTATCCATTATCTCGGCCGGACGCTCAGTCTTCCAGACAGTCTCTCCCGTCCTCTTGTCGAGGGCTATGAGATACTGGATATCGCTGCCTTCCATATGAAGGATCAGCATGTCTTTGTAGATTATAGGCGATGAAGCTGGTCCCTGCACATGCTCACATTGCAGATCCTTACGGCTCCATATTATCTGCCCTGTAACGGTGGAAAGACAGGCTGTTCCATACCTGCCAAAATGAACATATACATAGTCCTTTTCAATGCATGGGGTAGGGGTCGCCCAGGAGTTGATGGAATGTTTCCTGTACAGAGTGTCAGGCTGGAAGACTTTAACATTGAACAGGTTTTCTCCCGTGTTGAAATCCGTACAAATTGCGAACATCTCTTTTCCGTCCCGTGTGGCGTCTGTGTACCATACCTGGCCGTTATAAGCTACCGGAGATGACCATCCCCTTCCTTCCATGGGTGATTTCCAGGCGATATTATCCCTTTCTGTCCAGCTTACCGGAGCAGATTTATCGAGTGAAATGCCACGAAGGTCATTTCCCCGGAAATGTGTCCATTCTCCCCCCTTTGAACCTGACTGGCAGGACCAGGTAAAACTGAGGAGAGCAATTAGGAAAAGGAGCGAAAATAAGTTGCGCATGTCTTACCGGTTTATTCAGAGTCCCGAAATATAAAAGATAAAAATCATACACGCAACCATTGCCCGGATCATGACATCATTCTTACAGATACCTTAACTTTGTCATGCCATGAAAACCGTAATCTCTACTATCCTTGCACTGATCTTCGGATTCAACCTCCAGGCACAGGCATATCTGCTGAGATCTGAGATGGAACTAACCATCCCAGCAGAACAACCATATGGGGTCACTCACCATGGTGAACATTTCTGGATCAGCGATTCTGAAAATGGAGATATTATCCGTCTACACAAGTGGAACGAGGACCTGTTCAAGATCAGGGCCCCCAGGAAAGATATTACAGGGATCACATTTGAAGGTGAGTATCTGTGGGTCCTGAGTGATGCCTGGGATACGATCACCTATCCTCACCATAGCCTTCCGAAGACCCAGGCATTTAAGCTCGACCCGGCAGATGGAACGGTGCTTGACTCCCTGATGATCCCTTATTATAATGTACCGGAGATCAGCAAGCGGTTTATGATGGGACTTGCCTGGTATGATTCAAGCTGGCTGGTATCTCATGCCGGAGGTTACGGTCCGGGTATAACCCTTATCAATTGGGATAGAAGGTTTTCTGAGATCTGGGGTGCCCACCCTGCTGGCATGGAAGTGATCAAAGATGAGTTATGGGCCGTCAGGCATATGGAAGGGGATGGTACAGGAACCATGATCCTGCCGGTGGATATCCAGGATTCTTTAAGTAAGGAGGATATGTCCAGAAGGATGGAATTTGATTTTCAGGCTAGCGACCTGGCCTGGGACGGCACAAACATATGGTTGTTGGATCTGGAAGAAAAGAAGTTGAAGATGATGGTGATAGCTGATACTTTGCCCGCAGATCCCACGGATACCATCCATGGATTATTCAGTATAGAATACCTGGAAGTCATTCCGGCAAGGCCAACTATCAAGGATGATGTAAAAATTGTCAGCCACACAATTTTCAGTTCGGGCGGTTGTGGACTGGCAGAAAGCAAGATCGTGCATGATTCCAATAGCCACTATATTTTTGCCAGCCACAACATGGGGATGTTGACCTACATCTGCCATTCTGTTGACACTTTCGATTTTGGCAGGCTGAAGAAGGGCTACCATGAGGTAAATTATGAATTGTCGGTCACAGACAAGAAACTTCCATCCCTTTCCAAAATCATCAAATTTTATGTACAAGATACAGTACCTCCTCCATACTATCTTGAACTGATTCCTGAGGTGCCTGTTGCCGGACAGGAGGTTAAGATCCTCACCCACGGGATTTGCTATATTAATACATGGATAGACCTGGTGGACAGGCACATCATCTTGCAGGCTTACTACAACAGTTGCAGCATGTCACCCTGTGGATTGGATACCCTCTCACTGGGTTTCCTGAGTGCTGACTCTTATACATTGGATTATTACCTATACGATGTTTGTGCAGATCCCTGGTGGGATACCCTGGTCTACTATGAAAATCTCAAGTTTGATGTGACCGGGACCACCGACCAGGGTGATATCGTTCCGGAGGATATAGAGGTGTATCCTAATCCAGCGTCGGACAGGATATATATCACCATACCCGGAGAGGGCGTGGAATATGATTTCAGGATATACTCGGTCACAGGACAACTGTTGCAACAGGATAGACTAATGCCACCGGTTGATCAGGTGCCGGTCTACCTGGATGATCTGCGACTCGGCCTATACCTGATCCAGCTTTCTAATGCCGCCAAGACATATTCTAAAAAACTGGTGATCAGAAAATAATTCGGTAATTTGCAGTTAGAAATCCCAAATTAACTGCAAGATGAGTCATAAACCTGTCCGGGCTTCCTGGAATTTTATCCGAGATGCATTGATGTTATTTTTAATGGCATTACTGGTGTCTCATTGCAGCGGACCTGACATTCCATCTATCGGAACTGAACTAACTATGATGCAAGCCTCTGAACTTTCCCAACCTGCACTGCATTGTATTCAGCAACCCTATCCTTATAAACCAGGACATGTACTCATGAGCGATAAGGATGTGCTGCCGCCAAGGGTCCAGCACCCTGCATTTTATGGGTGTTTTGACTGGCATAGTTCGGTACACGGGCACTGGACCCTGGTCAAATTATTAAAGGCCTTCCCGGAAATGCCGGAAGGGGAGGAGATCAGGGAAAAACTCTCCCAGAACCTTACAGCAGAAAACCTTAAGAAGGAAACGGCTTTCTTTTATTCAGAGGGCAATAAAACCTTTGAGCGGACCTATGGCTGGGCCTGGCTCCTGAAACTGGCCCTTGAAACGGCAAGCTGGGAAGATCCGCTGGGAAAGGAACTATACCAGAACCTGAAACCACTGGCGGATTCGCTTGTGAGCAAGTACATGGAATTTCTTGAGATTCTTCCTTATCCTATCAGGGTGGGGGAACATACCAATACAGCATTTGGACTGGCACTGGCATGGGATTATGCCCATTTTACCAACCATAACCAGCTCAGGGGGATGATAGAACAAAGATCCAGGTATTTTTATTTTAGTGACAGTGGGTGCCCGGTGGCCTGGGAGCCGAGTGGGTTTGATTTTATTTCGCCCTGTTTGATGGAGGCTGACCTGATGTCACGCATCATGGATGAACGGGAATTCAGAACCTGGCTGAAGGAATTCCTGCCAGGCATCCTGGAACCGGATCAATTCAAGCTATCACCTGCAAGGGTTACCGACCGTTCTGATCCTAAGATCGTCCACCTGGATGGATTAAACCTGAGCCGGGCATGGAATCTTTTCCATATATCATCAAAACTGAAGGGTGAATACCCGCACCTGACCGATCTTGCCTGGCTGCACCTGAATGCCTCGCTGCCGCATATTGCCAGCGGACATTACGAAGGCGAACACTGGCTCGCCTCATTTGCGGTGTATGCCCAGTTCTCACAGTTTGAATGATCTTCTGCCTGAAGATTCGCAAAACCCGAAAGAAGTTAATACCCCTGTCCTAATAAGTTTGGATCCAGATTTACTTTCGGGAATGCTGGTACGATATTCAAAATGGCCAACATCTCATTAAAGCTTATTCATTATTTTTAGCCGTAGATCAAAAAGCATTTAGAATATGACTAACAGGTTTTCAAGGAGAGAGGTACTCAAGGCCTTGGCAACCCTGCCAGTACTTGGGTTTTTTGCGCAGCGGTTCTATGTAAAATACCAGCGGGATTTTAAATCTGCCAGCAAAGAATCACTTGAACTGGCCAGAAAGCTTAACACCCCGGTCAGTATACCGGCAACACGTTTATCAGCCGGGGGCGATAAGATCAGGGTGGGAGTTGTTGGAAATGGTATGCGGGGACCACAGACATTCAGGGCGCTGGGGTATGCATCTGAAGAATGGGCCAGCAGTAAATTGTCTTCTGACGGAACACCCAATCAAACATTGATGACATTCCTGGCACAGGACGATCTGAATGTGGAGATCACAGGGGTCTGTGATACTTTCTTCCCCAGGGCACAGTTAGCTGCAAAAGTGGCAATTACTACCCACAGGGCTGGAGGTGCAGCCAGCCAGAAACGGCCCAATATCTATCCTACCTACAGGGAAATGATCGCTGATGGCAATATTGATGCAATCCTGATCCAGACACCGGACCACTGGCATGCAAAGATGGCCATTGACGCAGCCAGGGCAGGGATTCATGTTTATCTTGAAAAACCAATGTGTCAGACTGCTGAAGAAGCAAAGGATGTGAAGCAGGTTGTGGACGAGACCGGGATCATTCTGCAGGTGGGACATCAGAACAGGCAGCAGGCCAGTTATATCAAGGCTAAGGAGGTGATCGATAAAGGAGTGATAGGCATTATATCAGCCGTTGAAACATATACCAACAGGAATACCGATCACGGTGCCTGGATCCGGGGTATTGATCCACAGGCCAACGAATCCAATCTCAACTGGGAGGAATTTCTGGGACAGAAGCCATGGCGAGAAATGGACCTTGACCGTTATTTTAACTGGCAGAAGTGGTTTGAATACGGAACCGGACCTGCAGGGAACCAATTCACCCATGAATTCGATTGCGTAAACCAGGTGCTCAATCTGGGAATCCCAGAACAGGTGATTGCCCTGGGTGGCAACTATTATTTCAAGGATCCCCGTGATATACCGGATGTATTTAATGTTGTATTTGAATACCCTGGTAAGGGGTTAACACTCACCTATGATTGTACCCTGAAAAACCGTAAGCTACGCAATAAAACATTTTTAGGAGACAAGGGTTCAATGGAGGTTAACGTTGGTCTGGCTGTTTATAACGATGCCAAAGATGAAGAACCTATATTCACATATCATCCGAAAACCAATGTTGTTGATGCAATCACTTCAGCCACTGCGAAGTATTATGAAGATAGGGGCTTTGGATACACTTACACCAACGGACAAAAGATTGATGCCACATATCTGCATATGAAAGAGTGGTTGTACTGCATCCGGAATGGTCAGCAACCCAGTTGCAGTGTAAATCAGGGATTTGAGGAGACGGTTACCTTTAGTATGGCAAACAGGGCCTACCTGGAGAAGAGGGTTGTCGAGTGGGATCCTGAAAAACAAATGATCATTTGATCCATCACTAATTTCGCCAGATATATAAGAGCCAATCCCCGGTTTTATCAGGCGGAGATAACCGGGTTGTATGGTTAATTTCCTTGATGTGGATCACCTTCTTTAAATCTTCCACGTTGATCCATTTTCCGATGTATATGCCTGGAATAAGCTGTATGTCAAGAATTTGCGCTCCATCTAGATAAACGAGGTACCGCTTCCCTTCCTTGGCCAGACAGTAGCCTGTACTGACCAGATCCTGGCGGGGCTTCATTTCAAAATAGGGCAGGGACTCAAAGAAATCCCATACCTCATGGATGGCATCGTGCCGTTCCTGCACTTTTTCTGAGAAATCAATAGTCCCGCTGAACCCGGAAGATGAATTGCCATTCATGTCTCCGAAATTGATGGCTCCGCCGGCAAGCATCATCACCAGGGCATTTTTGCGAATATCCTCAAGTGAGTATGGAGGATGTCCGATAGTATTACCGGGCCATAGCGTTTCCTGTAAATACAAAGGGCGGCCCGGATGGTGATTTTTGAGTATGGTCGTACTGAGCTTTTCCCTGTCATTGGTTTTGGGTCCCTGTAAAATACCATAATCATTCCAGAGGTAGTCTATGAACAGGTCATCGCCCGGATAGTTATGTACGGAAAGAAGATGGCCATAAACATCTTCGGCTTTTATTTTCCGGGCGATGTGATCGATCTCCTGTCTGGTTAAATAGGGATGCTTCCGTAGAAGAGGCTCCGGCCCTCCTACCATAAAAAGCAGATTGGAATAGCATCCCAGTCGTGCTACAGTATATTCAATGTAGGTATCTCTGGCTGCCACATCTGTCGGAAAATCGGATCCCCGTCCGAAAAATCCGGCGAAAGGGTAAACCATGATCTTGCGCTGCAACAGCTCATCCAGGATGATTTCCATACGCTTATATTCCTCCGGGTCAGGTTGCTGGGTCTGCACATTCCACAGATCAGGAGTATGCCATCCGAGTCCCCGTTTCTCCTGCTGCCGGTTCAGGTAATGGCTGGCGATGGAAAGCATGTTATACCCCTGGGACTGGAACCAGTCGAGAAAATTCATTCGTAGGGAATCGCTCCAAACTTCACCCGTCATATCATTATCCCTGTCGGCAAAGAAACGGTCCCCTATATGCAGGCTGCGCACAAGGTGGGGTTTACCACCTTTGAGCCCAAACCAGATCGGATTGTTCTCATACACCGATATCATTCCCGGGATATCAGATGCTAAACATTCGAACTTCCCGGATTGTCTCATTATGCTGTCCGATGAAATGATCTCATATTCCCAGATGCCGATCTCATCCGGCATGAAGCGTACCTTCCACTCATGGTCACCGTTATAAAATCCTTTCGTTTCGATCATTCTTCCTGCGGGACTGAAAAAGCTGGCCTGCAGGGAAACATCCCTGTAAGGATCTTCATATTTGATACCTCCATTCAGGCTTGCCTCAAACCGATCCCATTTTCCGATGCGAAATGGTGGATCATATGCCAGTCCAATTTCGGCTGGTCCTGTTCCCTCCGGGACTGGCAGGTTTTCCGGCTGCAGAACGATCTTATCCAGCTTGAATCTCATGCTGCGTGAAATAATACGCAGGGTATATATCCCAGGATCCTGGATCTCAAAATACACCTGGTTATCACGGATGGCCTCGGGAGTGTGGGCACCCGGACCTTTCGGGAGTCCGGACCAGCTGAATTCATCAGTATGTACCCGGATACCATCCGGTCGTAGCCTGCTATCACCAAGGGCATACAACCTCTGGTTCTCCAGGTATATATAGCAATCGTTCTGGCTCGTATTTTTCTTTGGAGCCATACAAAGAAGGTATACAAAATAGCGTCCTGCCTTATCAAATTCCAGCTCATAGTACAACCATCCCTCACCCCTTTCCGAATCATCCTGCATGGCCTTTCCGCTGAGTCCATCTACCATACGCCAACCCTGGCAGGTAATGGCATTTTCAGCTTCTACAGCGATTACCCCTTTGTCTGTCTGCCCGTTGATCATTTGTACCAGGAAAAGAAACATCGGCACAAAACAGATCGAGGCATATCTTAGCATTCGGTCCATGAAAGGTATTGGTATCATGACAAGCTTCTTATTATTCATTGAGTTGTTTATAAGCAATGGCTTGCTTTATTCCCTCAAATATTTCTCTAAAATAATTGTTTTTACCCTCATAGCTTATTTATTTACCTGGATAAAGAACAAAGTAGGTTCTTATCTGTTATAGTGTTAATTTCATAGTTAGAATGAAGAAAATATCAATCATAGGAGCTGGGTTCTCATCACTATCTGCAGCTTGTTATCTTGCCAAACAGGGGCATGAGGTAAGCGTATTCGAGAAAAACTCCACCATTGGTGGCCGTGCCAGGCAATACAGGGAGAAGGGTTTCACCTTTGATATCGGTCCCACCTGGTACTGGATGCCTGATGTTTTTGAGAAGTTCTTCGGAAATTTCGGAAAAAAAACTTCCGACTACTACCAGCTGGAAAGGCTTGATCCAGCCTACCGTGTTTACTTCAGCAAAGATGATTCCATCAACATTCCCGGCTTCCCGGAAGAAATCATAAGAATCTTTGAAACGAGGGAAAAGGGTGCCGGAAAACAGCTGGAAAAATTACTTGCAGATGCAGGTTATAATTACGATGTAGCCATCAATGACATAGTCTACCGTCCCGGAAAATCTCCCTTGGAACTGGTGTCCCTCAAAACCATCTCAAAAGCAGGACTGTTTCTGAAAAGCATCAGCAAGATGGCGGCTTCCTATTTCAGAGATCCAGGACTGCGGCAGATCATTGAATTCCCGGTCCTGTTTTTGGGCGCCAAACCTTCTGATACCCCTGCTTTTTATAATTTCATGAATTATGCTGACCTCGGATTGGGTACCTGGTATCCCGGGGGAGGCATGTATTCAGTTATCCAGGGAATGGAATCACTGGCCAATGAACTGGGCGTCAGGATCCATACAAACTCTCCCGTTGACGAAATAATAGTTGCCGGAAAAAAGGTCACCGGGATCAAGGTGAACGGAGAACTGATTAAGTCTGATCTCGTGGTAAGCGGAGCAGACTACCACCATACGGAACAACTGCTGGATCCCGCAGCCCGCAGTTATTCTGAAAAGTACTGGAACAGCCGGACTTTTGCACCATCAGCCCTGATGTTCTTCCTGGGGATTGAGAAAAAACTTGAGCATGTTGAGCATCATACCCTGTTTTTTGATAAGCCTTTCGATCAGCATGCAGCATCCATCTATGACCGGCCCGAATGGCCTGATGATCCTCTTTTCTATGGGAGTTTTCCCAGCATTTCAGATCCAGCGGCCGCACCGGAAAGTAAGGAGGCCATGATTATCCTGGTTCCTCTGGCACCAGGACTGGAAGATACAGAGGAGATAAGGGAGAAGTATTTCAACATGATCATCGACCGTTTCGAGGATCTAACCGGCCAGCAGATAAGAGATGAAATAAGTGTGAAAAAATCATATGCAATCAGTGATTTTATTAAGGATTACCATTCATATAAAGGCAATGCTTATGGTCTGGCCAACATTCTCAGGCAAACTGCTTTCCTGAGGCCTAAAATCAAGAGCAGGAAAATCAGGGGATTATATTTTACCGGCCAGCTGACGGTACCTGGACCCGGAGTTCCTCCAAGCCTTATCTCGGGTAATATTGTCTCAACAATGATAAAGAATGATTATAAGAATCTATCATGAAAGCCCTATTTGACAACATATCATTTGATTGCAGCAAAACCCTTACTAAAGCATTCAGCACGTCCTTCTCATTTTCTTCCAGGTTGCTGGCCCCTGAACAAAGACAGGCCATCTATGCCATTTATGGTTTTGTCAGGGTAGCTGATGAAATTGTCGATACCTATCATGATTACCCGCAGGAAAAGTTATTAAACAGATTTGAGCGTGATCTAGATGAGGCGCTGGAAACCCGCATAAGCACCAATCCTATTTTAAATGCATTCCAGGAAACAGTATATAAGTATAAGCTTGAAAAAGAGATGATCTATTCATTCCTGAAAAGCATGCGCCTCGACCTGGATAAGAAGGAATACAAAACAAGGGAAGAATACGAGGAATATATTTACGGGTCGGCGGATGTGGTGGGTTTGATGTGCCTAAAGGTCTTTGTGGAAGGCGATAGTCATTGCTATGACATACTTAAAGATTCAGCCATGAAACTGGGTTCCGCTTTCCAGAAGGTAAATTTCTTAAGGGACCTGAAAAATGATATGGATCTGTTGGAGCGTAGTTATTTCCCGCACATAGATTTCAATAATCTTACCATGGAAGTTAAGAAGGACATCGTAGAAGAAATAGTGACTGATTTCGATGAGGCATTTATAGGGATCCGACGCTTACCCGATTCATCCCGTCTTGCTGTCTATGTGGCTTATGTGTATTATAAGAAATTGTTACGGATCATCCGCAGGAAGCGTCCTGAGGAGATCCTCCAGACAAGGATCAGGGTGAGCAATTCAATGAAGATGTGGCTGTTACTTAAATCTTATTTAAGATACAAAGCCGGACTACTTAAACGCTATGATTATTAAAATGAGTACGTTATTTAGAAGTTAAACAGGTTAATTGTGTAAGGGTCATATACAGTCTTTGAGTATTTTTATTTGATGGTAATAAGATGATTATGGAAATAATATGGTTTATCCTGGTTTTGTTGGCAAGTTATTTCTTCATGGAATTTGTTGCATGGTTTGCCCATAAATACGTGATGCATGGATTTGGATGGTTTTTGCATGCAGACCACCATTCAAGGGAACCCGAACACGTAGATTCTTTTTTTGAGAAAAATGATTCATTCTTTGTGATATTTGCTGTGCCGGCCATGCTGGGATATATTTTCGGATCCATTTATGCCTTACCTTTAATCATCGCGGCAGCCATAGGGATCACCCTATACGGGGCCACTTATTTCATGATACATGATGTCCTCTTCCACCAGCGGATCAAGATCAGGATGAGGGGGAATGTATATTTCAGGGCTTTGCGAAGGGCCCATGGAATGCACCATGTGCATTACACAAGGCATGAAGGTGAGTGTTTCGGCCTGTTGGTATTCCCAATGAAGTATTTAAGGATGGAATTAAAGAAGTCTTAGATGTCCTTATACCTCTTGCTCAACATCATTGCTATTTCCTTCCCCCTGCTGTTAAGCTTCGATAAGAAAGTACATTTTTATACCCATTGGAAATATTTCTTTCCCGCGATGTTCCTGACCCTGGTCATTTTTATCATCTGGGACGTGATTTTCACAAGCCAGGGAGTATGGGGATTCAATGAACGATACCTTGTTGGACTAAGTTTGTTTAACCTTCCGATAGAGGAATATTTCTTTTTTATATCTGTTCCCTATGCAAGCGTTTTTACCCTTTATGTCATTGAAGCATACTTTCCAGCTTTCAGACTGAACAGCTCCCAGGTGAAGTGGGTAACGATTTTCCTAGTAATATTTCTGCTGGTGCTGGCCGTGATAAATATTGACAGGGCATATACTTCCGTGAATTTTATCTTTACCATCGGGATCATCGGGCTGGTATTTCTTACCCGGCCAGCATTGCTTTCCAGGTTTTATTTAAGCTACCTGGTAATCCTGGTCCCTTTTGGGATTATCAACGGCATCCTTACGGGAAGTTTCATCGAAGAACAGGTCGTCTGGTATAATGACCAGGAAAATCTTGGGTTCCGTATTGGTACCATTCCTTTCGAGGATATTTTTTACGGGATGTCACTGATCCTGCTGAACCATTACCTGACTGATACTTTCCGTAGCCTTGCTTCGGGAAGAAAACAACGATCAATATGAAAGCAGCTGTTATCGGATCCGGGGTAGGTGGACTCGCCATTGCCATCAGGCTGGCTCAGAAAGGTTATGAGGTAACTGTGTTTGAAAAGAATAATCATGTCGGGGGAAAGATGTCTGAGATCAGGGGTGATGGGTTTAGGTTTGACACAGGTCCTTCCCTGTTCACCCTTCCTGAACTTGCTGATGAGCTCATTGAGCTGACCGGAGAAAAGACGGAGGATTATATTCAATACTCAAAACTGGATAATATCTGTACCTATTTTTATGAAGATGGTACCCGGATCCGGGCATTCGGGGACCCGGAAAAGTTTGCCGCTGAGATCGAACAGCAAACAGGGGAACCATCAGTTAAGGTTATGAGGCATCTCAGTAAGTGCAGGGCGCTCTATGATCTTACCGCTGATATCTTTCTATTCAACTCCCTCCATAGGATCAACACCTACCTGAAATGGAAGGTGCTGAAAGCCATCATGCTTTCTTACAAGCTGGATGCCTTGACCACCATGTATAAACGGAATTCGGGCAGGTTCCAGGACCTGCGGGTGGTACAGTTGTTTAACAGGTATGCAACCTACAATGGTTCAAATCCCTATGACGCACCAGCAACACTGAATGTAATTGGCCACCTGGAGCATAGTATGGGCGCTTATTTCCCGGTCAAAGGAATGCGTTCCCTGGCAACTGGTTTGGAATCACTGGCAAGGAAAAAGGGTGTCAGGTTTCAATTTGAAAGCAGGGTTGAGAGGGTCATTGTGGAGAAAAACAGGGCCGCTGCTGTAAATGTAAATAATGAAGTTATTCCTTTTGACCTGATCGTATCTGACTCGGATATCCACTTATTCTATCAGAAACTGTTACCGGGTGTGAAACCGTATAAAACAAACGAAAATAAGCTTTCTTCATCCGCATTGATCTTTTACTGGGGGATCAGGGGAGAGTTTCCTTCATTGGGGCTCCATAATATTTTGTTCTCGGAAGATTATAAGGCTGAATTTCAGCACATTTTCCATGACCATATCATTTACCGGGA
>CAZXOJ010000060.1:0-17836 GCA_964642325.1 uncultured Bacteroides sp.
ACGTCTGTCACAGAGGTTTATTTCTTACTATGAAGAAGGTGAATTTGAGGAATACACCGAAAAGATTGAAATAGTTATGAATGAGGTTGATAAGGCCAGATCATTGATTGAAGTCCTAAAAGAAAATGTTGGTAGTTGTAAGGAATCCCAGGCTGAATGGAGTGACCGGGAGGAGGCTTTTAACTGGCTTTCAGAAAATATTGGCAAGGCACAGGATGATTATTCTCAATGGGAACAAAGTTTTAATAAAGGTGAAAAGGTATATCTTGCTCTCTTAAATGCTGAATCACATGATGATAAGGGAGAACAGGAAAGTTTTGAGTATGTTTTTGACCTTAATGACATTAATCCCCTGGCAATAAATTTAAGAGTATCCGGCAAATCATTGAGTATTGAAGTGCCGACAATGGAAGGAGAGAATTATATTGAAGTAAATAGCCAGGAGAAGGGTGAGGAATTTACTGATGAAATTTTGATATATGCTGATGATATAGAAATTGCAAGACAGATTGTCAATGCTCTTTCCTATTTGGTTACCAGTACAAAGCCTGAAAGACCTCAATGGGGAGGTTATAGTGAGGCTCTTGATTTTGTAAAGGCTAATCTTGGTGAGGTGAAGATTAACGAGGATGTTTATCGGAACAGTATCGAGTTCGAAACCTCTCCTTCAGGGCTTGTAGATCTTACAGTTATTGAAACTGATTCAGATGGTGATTCAGAGAAAGTTATTTATTCATTCTATCTAACTGATATGACTGATAAGCTCACCCTGGATGTATCGAAAAGGGATATTACTATTCAGATGCAAACGAAGAATAAAAAGAATTTCATAAGGAAAGGTGAAGGTGTAAGCGGATACGATTCAGATCTTGATTTCCATGCAACGGGTATTGATTTAGCCAGAGATATTATCGATGCATTTGAACAAGCGATCCGGAACAGTGAAGAAGATATTGAGGTGTTCACTACATTCGATAATGTTAATTTATGGCTGGCTGATAATTTTTCATCATTATACAGAGATGACGAAACATATGAGCAAAAGCTTGAAGTTTTTGAAGAAAATGAAAACCAGCTTGTCATTGAAATGAAATTAACTGAAGATGAGAGTGAGGTTACTGAAACAAAATATATTATCTATCCGGAAGATATTCGCCTGGAAGAAATGGAGATCAAAGCAAGCGGGGGAAAATTAAATGTAGCTCTTGAAACAGATAAAGGTAAATTCATTAAGAATTTTAAAAACGGAAAAAATCAGAATTTCACTGATAATGCAGTAGTCTACTTCTTTGATCCTCTCACTGCAAAGAACTTTATAGAAGCCGTTCGCTTTCTCAAGGAAAACAGCTTGGTTGAGAATCGATCTGAAATGAGTAAGGAAGAAGCCATTTCATTTCTCACTGATAACATGCCAAACATTGAACTTTCGGATGCGAAACAAGATCAAACACTAAAGATTGAGAATGAGGGTACGTGTAAGCTGAGTTTTACCAGGGTAGAGACAGATGATAATGGAGAAAGTGATGAATATATATTCGAGTTTACAGCTTCTGACATTCATCCGGGTATTTCAGAACTCGAGGTTAAGGGAGAATTGATAGAAATCAGCCTGGGTACTCGTGGGGGTGATGAACTTATCAAACCCTATGAGAATGGTGAAGTGAAAGATTTCGAGAATGAGTTTTCAATTTATGCTGATGATGTGGTTCATGCGAAAAAGATCCTGGCAGCTTTTGGTGCCTTATCTGAAGCCTGTAGATAGTTATTTTGAAACACCTTCATCTAATTCCTCCCAGTTCCTCTTAAAGTATAATATTCTGGATACAGAAATATATGATAACCAGGGCTGTTATATTGAAGATATCGATATAACAGAAAACATTACTTTGATTATTTCCTTTTTCGGCGAAAATGAATCACTCAAACTCCTTCGGTACCCCGCAAATCATCTTAAACGGTTTATCACCTCTATTGCGATACTGGTGCTTCTCACTCGGGTCAACAAGGGCGAAATCACCAGCCTTTAAGGGCTGCTCCTCCCCTGCTTCATTTACGAGGGCACCTTCCCCTTCAATAATAAAATTCATATGCTCATAGGGATGCTGGTGATATGGCGTATGCCCGCCAGCTTCGACAGTGAAGACACGGTATGAATAGACTGGAGTCCCGTCATCATTGCCCAGGGGAAGTTGTTTCCAGGCTCCGACAGCACCGTCCATGTGTACTTCGTTCTTCTCGACTTCATTCAATGCTATGATTTTCATAATGCTGGTTTTTATTGAGTTCGACAAAATTATAAAATACTTAACAAATAACCACAGAATATTATTGTACTTTCGCATTTTAATATATGAATATGTTTTATCGTTCTTTTTTAATCCTGTTCTTGCTTATACCCGGACTCCTGCTTGCCCAGCCAGGAGGTAAGATCTCTGGCAAGGTAACAGACAGTGAGACAGGTGATATCCTCCCCTATGCACAGGTTGCAGTTTACCAGCTTCCTGATTCAGTTTTTGAAACTGGGGTAATTACTGATGATAACGGGGAATACCTTGTAGACGGACTCCAACCGGGGGACTATGGTCTTGTCATCAGCTTCATCGGATACCTGCCTGCAAACGCTGAGCCTGTAAAAATTTCAGGTAAGGAAACTGCTGAGGCCGGGGAAACAAGGCTAAGCCTCAATATTACCTCCATTGATGAGGTACGTGTAACTGGACAGGCAGCAACAACTTCCCGCAAAATTGATAAACAGGTATATAATGCCGATCAATTTGTGACCGCAATGGGAGGTACAGCCATCGACATACTCCATTTGATTCCGTCCATACAAATCTCACCGGATGGAGGTGTTTCATTGCGCGGAACAGGTGGTTTCCTGGTGTATTTGAACGGAAAGCCCACACAACTGGAACCTTCGGTGGTACTGGCCCAGCTGCCTGCGAACAGTATAGAAAAGATCGAGATCATAACCGTTCCGACAGCCCGTTATGATGCCCAGGGAAAAGGAGGCATCATCAACATATTAACCAAAGAAGGGAAACTGAGAGGGACGAGTTTTACTGGTGGACTAATGGGTGGGGGTGCTCCAGGAAACCCGAAAATGGATCCCATCAGGTACAGTGGAAATATCCTCCTGAACCACGTTGGTGAAAAGTTTAGTGTATATGGTGGAGTAGATTATGGGAGGAGAAACGTCAGGGGAAACCGGGAAGGAGTAGCAAGGATACTTCAGGATGATGGCTCCTATTACTGGATGGTGGCTGACGGTCCCAGGCCGGAATGGCACATAAACTGGTCCGCCAGGGCAGGAATGGATATTGATATATCAGACCGTGACCGGCTTAGCTTTGGATTATATCATGGGAAACAGGTCGAAGGTCGGACGGCAGAATACCTCTATGATAATTATTACGGAGACATCGACGGGAACCGGATTGACGATCCACGGAACAATGTCGTATTCAACCCAAATACGCATGAACGGGTGGGAATTTTCACATTGGGATCCATAGATTATAGCCATGATTTTAAAGATGGTAAGAAACTGGATGTTTCTTTTCTTTATGAAAAATCTGACCTATACAGCAATCTTGTCAATAGGGATATTTCGAGGATGCCGGAAAATTATGGTGACACCCTGCTTGCTTACCGGCAGTTTGATGATAATCCTTTGAATGGACTCCGCCTGGATGTAGACCTGACTATTCCATTGAAGAACGGTGGTGAACTTGGTATTGGATATCATCCCCAGGCACTGTTGCAGACAGGTAAATTTTTATTTGACACTCTGGATGTGAGCAACAATACCTGGCATCCCTATACTGAATTTCAAAACGATGTTGAGCTGACCCGCTGGATCCATGCAGGTTACATTGATTATTCAGGAAGCAGTAATAAGCTGACTTATTCCGCCGGCCTCCGTGTTGAATACACCGACCAGCTTTTTTATGTTGAAAATGCAGACTACCTTAATATTTTCGACAGGCCTACTACCAACTCCCACGAATATAAAAAACTTGATTTCTTTCCGGTCCTGCATTTGGACTGGGAGATCAGTGATAAGGATGACCTGATCTTTGCCTTCAGCAGGCGGATCAATCGTCCACCCACTAAAAACATGTCTCCCTTCCTGTTAAGGAGACATTATGAGGTATTCCTGGTAGGGGACCCTTCCCTGAAGCCGGAGTATTCCATCGTTGGTGAAGTAAGTTATACCAGGAGATTTGAAAAAAGTAAGCTGACGCTCACCGGTTTTTACAGGAATACAGACAATGCCATATACCGGGTCAATACTATCCTTAATGCCGATGATTACCAATGGTATCATGGCAATTCTGTCTTGATCAGGAGCTACACCAATGCAGGTAACAATCATGCCCTGGGAATAGAACTTGACGGGGATTTTAAACTCACTGACTGGTGGAAGTTTTACCTTGGCGGATCCATTTATGAATTCAGGATCAATGGAGAGATATTTGAATACCAGGTTGATACCCGGAGCACCAACTGGACTTTGAATACAAATACGACATTCAACATTACGGATGGACTGAGCCTATACTGGACATTTTCGGCAACTTCAGCCACTGTGACTGCCCAGGGAGGCAATGAATTATTTTATATGTCTGATGCGGCCCTATCCTGGGGTCCGAAAAAAGTTGAGAACCTAAAGCTCACCTTCAAGGTGATTGATATGTTCTCCTCCAATCACCAGGGATTATATACCAGGGGACGAGACGAAACCGGGAACGAAATTTTTTATCAAACGGTCACATACCATCGCTATGGTCCAATTTTAGAACTGAACCTAACCTATTCATTGAACTGGTCATCGAGCGGATCCAAAGGCATCGATAGTGAATTCGGTAAAGGGGAATTCTAGGTAACCAGGGGAAATCCAACGGTATATCTATATTTGATATAAACATATTCCTGATGGCATCTCCTCCTAAATCCATTTTCCTGAGAATCCTTCTTTTTCCTTTGACCCGTATTATTTTAGGAATTGCATTTTTCATAGCAGTTCCATCCCTGGTCAGTGATTGGGTCCTGAAACCGGTACTGGGTCGGATCATTCCAAATGATTCAGCAGAGCAAATAATAAGGTGGACCATTTCCATCTTCCTGTTAATTTTCCTCTATGTGTTCGTTTTCAAAATATACGAGAGGCGCATCATAACAGAGTTGGCTATCAGGTATGCCAGGAAAGAAAGCATTATCGGATTTATTATTGGCGGTCTGCTTGTTGGGTGTATCATTCTGGTTTTCATTGTCACAGGAAACATTGCATTTACCATTGTTAACCCGCTAAGCGTCATTTTCAAACCGCTGATCTTGCTAATTCTTTTGGCATTATTGGAAGAGATAATATTCAGGGGAATTATTTACAGGATTACAGAGCAATCTCTGGGAACATGGCTCGCCCTTATCATATCAGCCATGTTGTTTGGTATAGGCCACATTACCAATTCACATGCTAATTTTTTGGGATTTATTTCGGTTGTTGTGGCTGGTATCTTTCTAGGTGTACTTTATACCCTCAGGAGCAGGCTATGGTACCCCATCGCCGTTCATATCGGATGGAACTTCTTTCAGTATTTCTTCGGTCTCCCGATATCTGGCAATGATGATTTTGTATACTTTATGGATGCATCCCGCGAGGGACCGGCCTGGTATGCCGGAGGCGATTTTGGAATTGAAAACTCAATACTTACAGTTATCCTGATCCTGGGTTTTTCCATTTTCCTCCTTTACAGGGCCAGGCAACAGGGCAGGATCATTAAACCTTACTGGAAAAGATAATTAAGCTCCCATAATTGCCGCAACGGCATCCACCTCAATCTTGAAACCGAAATGTAGGTCCCTTGTAGGAACTATGGCCCTTGCAGGTCGGTGGTCACCGAATATTTCGGCATATACTTCATTCACCTTTCCCCATAATGATATATCTGAAATGTAGACAGTAACCTTTAGAACCTGCTCTAGGCTGCTACCGGAAGCTTCCAGTATAGCGGAAAGATTTTGAAGGACCAGCCTCGTTTGCTCTTCGATCGCACCGGTTTGCTTTTCTCCTGTCTTAGGATCGATGGGCAGTTGTCCCGATACATATACCAATCCATTATGAACTATGGCCTGGGAATAATGGCCTCCTGGGGCGGGGGCATTTTCAGTGTAGGTGGACTTCATTTACTGCGTTTATTTTATCAATTTTATCAATAGGCTGGCTAAAACTCCTGCTAGTGGAGCAAAAATGATTACACTGAGCATATGAATCAATGTAAAACGCCAACCCATGATCCCCACCTCAAGGGGAAGGCGAGCCACAGACATAAGGGCCCATCCCGTAACAAATGCTACCATGGTTGGTATGCTTGCCCCAGTTTTCAGAAGTCCGGCAGCAATGGGCAAGCTGACATAGGGCCCACCAGGTGTAAGAGCGCCGGCTACGCTACCTATCAGGATCCCCCGGAATCCAGACTCATCTCCTACCCACGTACTTATCAGGTCACGTGGAATCAGTGTTTGTACAAGACCGGCAATAATGAGGGCAAAGATCAGTAAGGGAAGGATCTGTAAGGTAAAAGACCAGGCAGATTTCAGTCCCGTAATATGTTTCCCTTCCCCCTGTAATATTGCAATGATAAATAGGGCCAGGGCGAGGACAAACATCACCACCGTCGGCCAAAAAATCTGTGAGCTCATGATCTTTTTCATTTCTTATTTAATGGTAATTCTATTCCAAAGTTATGTTTCTTATCTTCCCACTTCAACATTATTCCGAAAAATAATCCCAGCAATCCCAGTCCGGCAAACATCAATATAGTCGGAGTGTAGTTTAGCACCTCCGGATTGCCTGGATTGGTATGATCCAGAATAATCCCGGCCAGTAATGGGACTCCCCACAGTCCCAGGTTTTGCACCGAATACATTAATCCATAGGCTGTCCCGATCTCCTTATCCCTTACAAGCTTGACCATGGAAGGCCACATTGCCCCCGGGACCAGGGAAAAGGCAATACCAAGCAGAACCATGAAAACATAAGGTTTCAGAGGGGTAAGGGCAAAGACCAGATGTACAAACAAAAGGATCAGTGCACCTACAATCATGATCGATGCACTGCGTCCCTTCCTATCAACCATTAGTCCAAATAAGGGAGTAAATATCATGGTCCCCAGGGGTAGCAGGGAGGTAATCCTTCCACTCTGTATCGCCGTCATGTTGAACTTATGCAGGAAGAAATCCGGAGCATAGGCCATAAAGGGGAAAACGGCAGAATAGAAAGTCACACATAGTAATAAAATCCAGATATAAGCCCTATTTGAAATGATACCAAAAATATCCCTAATGGCAAATTTCTCATCCTCTGACAGGAGCTTCTGCTCCTGCTTGAGCTCCTTGTCAATTTTGAGGTCAAATAACATGTAAATGATAAAAACCAGAAGCCCCAAGCAGACTAACACCCCTGCAAACCAGACGGCCGTATTCAGACCTGCACCATCCTGGGCAAGCACAGGTGAGAGCTGTAATGCAGCAAATGTACCCAGTCGTCCAAAGGCAATCTTTAAGCCAAAAGCCAGGGCCAGGTCTTTTCCCTTGAACCATTTCACCAGGATCTTGCTGACCACAACAATGCTGGTTTCAGCCCCAAGCCCGTAGAAAAATCTTCCCAGGAGCATCATCTTCAACTCCGGGGAATAGCTGGGCCAGAATGAAGACATAAACGAATATCCTGGTCCGCCGCTACCATATGCTGTGGATGCACCGTAGGCTGTCAGCATTGCTCCGAAGGCCATAAAGAAAATAAACATGAAACCAGTCCGCCGTATCCCCAGCTTATCCAGTATCATCCCACCGATGACTGCCATCAACAGGAATGTATTTGGTATGGCATAGAAGGAAACAAAAAGACCGTAATGGGTGTTCGTAAAATCAAATTCCCGCATAAGCAGGTCCTTCAGGGTGGAGAAAGCATCGTAGAAATAATAGTTTACTGAGAGGATGAGCCCTACCAGGAACAGGATACCCCAGCGGGCATAGCGGGATTCATTAAGGGCCTTTTTGATTTTCTCCATCAGGAATGTTTATCAGGCTCAAAATAAGCAAAAGCAGCCAGAATATAAACTCTTTTCCAGCTTAGTATATTCATGAAATATTTTTTGTTGTTCCGGGCTTATTTTATACTTTTGTCCTGCTTTTTCGGAAAGCAAATGAGCCAAAGCTCTTGGAGAGGTGGGAGAGTGGCTTAATCCACCGGTTTGCTAAACCGGCGTACTGGGAAACCGGTACCGGGGGTTCGAATCCCCCTCTCTCCGCAAGATAGTATGAAGCTGAAGAGATGTTTGATTTTGAGAAATTAGATATTTACCAGGTACTGAGAGATCTTAATTACAAGGTCTTTTCATTCTTAAATGACGACAAGATAGTTGATCCACTGGTAAAGGATCAATGGAAGAATGCTTCGCAGAGTTCAGTTTTGAACCTGGCTGAAGGAACAGGAAGGATGACCATATCAGATAAAAAACACTATCTTACGATCAGTCGAGGCGGTATCTTTCAATGTGTGGCATTGATGCAACAGGTTTTTGACCAGGGCCAGATTGAAACAAAGCACTACGAAGAGCTTTATGAAAAATACGAACAGGCTTCTAAGATGCTCCTGGGCATGTACAGAAGCTATGACAAATAAAATACACACACACTCACACCCATGCTATTTTCGGGGTGTAGCGCAGTCCGGTTAGCGCACCTGCTTTGGGAGCAGGGGGTCGCAGGTTCGAATCCTGCCACCCCGACAATTATAAACCAGATAGTTACAACGACTGTTGTGAATGTCTGGTTTTTTTGTTTGCAAACAATTTGCACAACAATTGAGCAGCTCAAAAGGGGAATTAACCAATACCATTGAAATGACCCACGCCACCGGCATTGCTTTTACAGCTGGCCAGCGAAACCAAACCATCAGAAAAAACAGGATGATGATGGGGGTGGAAGCAAATATGGACAACAATCCGTTTGTAATATATTTAAACGTAACTTTAATTGTTTATCATATTTATTCTCCCGGCGGAGTGGGCGGGACAAGCAGTATGGGCTCTGCATAATCGCCTTCCATTGTATAAGGTAACATGTACACCCTGGTGCCGTTTGAGTTGGTAAAATAAAGATGGGATATTGAAAATTGGGCTGAATTACCATCTGTCCACATGGCAAAAAACGGGTCTACCGGATTATGCGGACGCCGAATATAGCCATTGTTTCGTGGACTATTTCGGGTTACTTCACGTTCCAGTCTCCATGTTTCACCTTTATTGTACGACACCCACAAACCTATTTCTCCGCCGGTATAATAAGGCTGAGGACCTGGAAGCGCCGGGGCGATAAGTGCCCAACGGTCTCCGTTAATATATGGGATACCCATATCGTAATTATGATCGGATCTTGTAATTTCATGTGTCAACCATTTTTCTCCTGTCCATCTTATTATTTCCCATATCCGCGGGTCGTTTTTCGGTCCGGGTTCGTATCCTTCACTTGTAACAAGTAAAATAACAGGATTTCCGTCATCATCAAACAGCAGTTGCTGGATATATGCCATTCTGCCAACAGATTCATAGTCAGTCACCAGGGCAGGATTGTCACGATTAACTAACGGAAGAGAAAGCTCCTGCCCGCTAATTGTTGTCCATGTTTTGCCGAAATCCTTGGTTTCAGCATAATAAACATTCGTACGGTTGTTAGGTTTACCATCAGGATGGTAATTGAATGCCTGACCTATTCGTTGCTTGCTCTGGTCAATTCGGCTAACCCGATAATGTCCTTCAATTCCGGCAAACTTTTGCAAATCTTTTGCAGGCTCAGGAGTCCAGTCGTCACCATTCGCACTTGTTTCCCAATAAAGCTCACGAACTCCCGTATAAAGCGTCAAAAGGTGCATAAATCCTTTCCCAGGCACATACCAAATCTGGGAATAAGTTTGTTCACGCTCGATGACTAATTCAAATTCATCGACCGAGAAAGGTTTAGTTGCTTTAAATATCTGCCCCGGGCGATGACGGCCACGACCGGCAATAAAAATCCAGATGTAACCATCCTCATCAATAGTAATACTTGGATTATCATGGGGATCATTAACTCCCAATTGATCACGAACAATTGTAGGCTTAGGCACGCGATGGTTCGCATGATCATAATAAGAAGCCATAATTAGAAGATGCCTTTCCTCCTGTTCGGTTGTCCCTCCGTAAACAAAAAATGTTTTATCCACTTCAGGCGAATAAATTGCCATTGGTTCGAGAGTATGGCCGCAACAAAATGATAAGCCACCGGAGTTTTTGTCTCCAACATATCTGTCACTTATCTGGCCGAGTTCGTACCAAATTCCCCGATAACCAGTATGCTTCGTGTTGTTTAATGATTGAGAAACTACACTATCAGTAAAAAAAAGTGTTAACACAAATACCGTAAAAAATTTAATGCAATTCATAATTCAATATTTTAAGAGTTTTTTGATTTTAAAAATGTATGGCATTTTTTCATTGTTAATTTTGAAGTGTTTAATTAATCAACAAAGCTTTTTCACACTCACCGTTCATGTTTTCAGGAAGTCTATATACATTACCGTCTTTATTACAAAAATACAAACTGGAGGTTGATGATTGCCGCCCGTGCTCGTCAGGAATCACAAGGTTGTTCAAAAATTGAGCCATTTCAAGAGTAATATCTACAGTAGCTTTATGAAATATTCGGATAAATATCAGCCAAACAAGCAACAGAAATAGTGGTCCATTAATTTATCCCTGTTTGTCTGTGATCATCAATAACTTAGTTCAATTTGGCGAGGTCACAGGTTCGAATCCTGCACCCCGACAATAAGGGATGTTCCAGTATTTTGCTGGTTCGTTCCAATTTCCTCCATCATCTGTTTCATTTCATGACAATCGTTTGATAAGGCAAGCTTTCCGGCCTTGTATAATTATACTTATCTGCATGTTATAGATACCATCAGGCTGTCTTTTGCGGGGAGTGTGAATCGCACAGAGACAACCGAGAAGGAGCCATCGTCGCTTGGTATTACGTGCTCAAGTTGAGCGTTGTCTATATCGAAATGGGTAGTTCGGGGCATCACAAAAACAGCCCTGCTATTCGGAAAAGATTCTTCCAGGTCATTGGAAACCGTGCAGGTGACCTTGCTAAAACTCCCGTCATTGGCGGGGGAATAGCGGATTCTGACGGGAGCCTGTTCTCCGCGCTGGAATGGAATGGGGTCCACTTCAGTGCCCAGATATGTACAGGAGGTTACCTCACCGTTCTGAAACCGGACGATCCGGAAACTTTCGCTGGAGCTCTTACCTATGCGTTTCGTGGGTGTGGCCCCCATCTCCATGACCTTAATACCCGGACCGTGTCCGTCGTGGATCATGGCAATGGAATGCTTGTCGAGAAATATTTGTACAGGGGCGTTATGCTCGAAACCGTTGATGACTTTGGTGCTGGTGTTTGCTCTTGCCGAGAGCAAAGCATCTGCCTTAGACAGGTCGTTGTTCCAATACAGCCCGAAGTTTAGAACGGTAAGCACCCTGCCGAAATCAACGGCACCTACGGTTTCTCCATACCAGTGTTCATGGCCGGGAAATTGATGGTTGCCGAAGTTGATCAGATATGGGACATCCACATCGGAAAGTGCCCCGGAAACATATGCTGCGTTCACTTCATTGCTCACCAATAACATATCCGGAGCGAGAATGTCTGCGATCCCTGCCAACTGTTCAAGATACTCGGCCTGGTACTGGCCCCATGTGTCCAGATGTCCGAAGGTCATGAAAACTGGATCTTCAGGAAAAGTGCTGACCACGTGAACACTCCGCGGCGACATCACGGTATGGGTTTCGCTCTGCTCAGTACGGATCGTGGCAACCAGATCATAGAGCCCGGAAGGCATATTATCCGGGATCCTCACGATGAATTCTCGGTCATAGTAGAAGGCAGCGGATACATCCTCTTCGAAGGCAGGTTCCCTAGAGATGGTCGCGGGACCCACCTGCCGTACAAGCCTCAACGATTCGATCTGGTTTTGGCGAATGATGAGTCTTGTGCGAAATGCTTTACCAGGCAGTCGAATAACAGGATGCCCCATGCTTGGGAAGCGTACACCCTGAGCTCTGGTCCTCGGCTCGCGCTTGAGGTAAACAGGCGGCAGCGCAGCCTGGGCCCCTGCAGTGATCTCAATTCCTGATACCGTGTGGGGGATCCAGCCGGATGCGGTGAGCCGTAGCGCGTAATCCTTGCCAGGAGGCAAGCAGGCCAGGCGACTCTGGCCATTCAGCCAATTTCGGACCAAGGTGTTCCGGATGACTTTACCCTGGTGTGTTAGAACCGCTCTCACATCCACAAGGTGCGCGTTTTCCTCCCCGTTGATCTCAAAGGCCAGTTCCCCGGTCTGGCCGTAGAGGACGTAAAATCCTTCTATCCGGCATCCGGTTCCTGCCCTACTTCCTCTGTGAAACATTTGAACCCTGTGTTTACCGGGGGGTAAGTCCCGGGCCAATACAATTTCCCGGGATGTCTCACGGGGGTGAACGGCAGGCATGGATAGGCCGTCTATTACCACCTCAAGGACACCCAGGTTTGGGGGTTGATATGAAGGGACGGGATGTCCGCTGAGCCTAAGGACAAGGCCTTTACCCTCGAAGTCCATGTGGAGAAGGGCGTCCTCTTCATTTGTCGTAAGGTGTTCTTCCGCGGTATACCTGAAGCCTGACTTGGACCTGAGCCAGGTCCCGCTTGTTTTCACCCTGGTGGTGTCCGAAGCCGGGATCCAAAGGCACTCGGAGAAAGCTGAGAAGGGATTTGCCTGGCCAGAGGCATGATCCAAAACCGGCAGCCATGCCATTCCCATCATGAGGAAAAGTCTGATGCGGCTCCTGACAATACGCAAAAATGAGTTGCCTGAGATTAACCTCTGTGCTGTTTTTGAAAACAGAAACCCTGAACAAACAGTTCTAGCCGACATATCATCAATTTGGTTCATGTAGCTTTCTGGAAATGGGATGTAAGAGAAAAATACTAAGAATAATACTCCCAAACAATAATAATACGCTCCGGACTCCGGATTTTTTTCTTAGTTGAGTATTGGAAAGCATGGATACTGTATATTAGAAGTATTATGAAAAATTCTATTTCGATAATCACCCTGTTCATACTCATATTCAGCCTGACACTGTCTTCCTGAAAGCGGCAGAGCGATACCACGGCAAATCAGTGTATCCGGAGGACTGGGACGTTTCCGAATGATCCTTTCAACCCGCCTTCCTTCAGTCCTCCGTTTGAATATCGAGATTCTCGGGTGACAAGGTATGCTCGTAGACCAATCCGTTTTTCGCGGAAAAGGATCTGAATATGATGGCAGTCTCTTTGTCAGAAGAAGGACGGAACTCGATCTCTCCGAACATATTATTGTCATCTAAACTGCCATAGGAATGGATCATTTCGGTGGGCATGGGTTCTGGCGGCGTTCGTTGTGTTCTGGCGAGGGCTCCAGGTGTGAAGTCATAGAAGAACCGGTTTCCCCCAATCGGCAGTTTATAGATATCGCTGCGATGGACATCGCCCGAAATCCCAATCACGCCGGTAATATCATTCTCAAAAATGAAATCGAAAAGTCTTTGGCGCTCTCCCACATAGAACTCTCCGGCCCAGCTGTCACCTTTAACCCTTCCGAACTGAGTGCCGGAGACAAGAACCTTATAACGGCTCTTCGAGTTCATGAGTCCATTGCAAAGCCACTCGAACTGGACTGCTCCTAACATCGTTCCCTGATTCTTCCTTGCCTGGTACCGTCCATCAAGCAGGAAGAACTCCACGTCTCCGACGACGAAGGAACAGTAAATACCTTTATTGTCAGGCTGCCCGTATGAAGGATTGGGCCAGTATTCCTTGAATGCGGCAAGGGCTTCATCGGCATACTCGTGATCGCCATCGCAGTCGTTTGGCCCGAAATCGTGATCGTCGTAAATACCGTATGTTGGTGTAAAAGCAGTTAGTTGTCTGAAGCCTACAATTGCCCTTAGTACCTTATTGCCCTCACGCACTTCGTCTCTTTGGCCCAGTGATGTGTATGGGAAGTCGCCGAGGAACAGGGTCAGGTCCGGCTTGCGCAAAGCCATTTCCACGAATGAAGATGTACCGGCTTCCATTTTATCCTGTCTGGGCATATACCCGTATCCGTATACCACCCGGATGGCTCTCTTCCTTAGTGAGGGACCAGTGGTAGTGAAGGATGCTTCGTATTCTGACTTGCCGACACGAATGGTATATCGATATTTGGTTTCCCCTTTCAGCTTATCAAAGCTGAACGTGAAGGTATTGTCCGAGTCTGGTGTGGTATGAACCTTCCTGGTAATTTGTTTAGATATTTTATCTATTTCAGTAATGGTACAGGTTACTCCAGCCGGCATTGTAGTGCGTATCCAGATACCGGCAGTGCTCTCTGAAACGGCACCGAGCATCGGACCGTGTGAAATAGAGGGAGTTTCTCTGCAGGAAACTGTAAGAAAGATGCAAAGAATAGTAAGAGTGGAAATTCGAATAAGGTTTTTCATAATGTCCTTTCTGTTGAATGCAAAAGAAGACACCTGCTCTTTACGCCTAAAAGGTGAAAATGAAAGGTGCAATGGCAATATCCACACCGGCGAAAAATGTATATAGATAATTTTCGACCTGGATCATAAATAGTACTTAATGGCTTCTAATCCCTTAAAGTCCTTAACAGCTGAAAGATAATAAATGTTTAATTTTATTCTATATTTTTTAAGAATCATTGAAATGCTGGCCTCCTTCTGCGATAATTGATATTACCTATAAATGGTTGATACCCCGGCTGTAATTAATAAATACATCCGACTACTGATTTGCCTCAGAATCGATATACCTTGAATTCTTGGGCATGTCTTTGCATCGTTTTGTTGTGTATTTTGTGTTCTGAAAATGGATAAAGAAGAGAAAAAAATCAGGCGAACGAACTGAGTCAAGCTTTCTGTTTTAAGTTTCATGCTTATTTCACCTCCATCAGACTTTCCCAGTCGTCGAGTTTTTGAATTAATTGATCCGTTAACATTGGATGATCAGAAGCGAGGTTCAAAGATTCTCCAGGATCTTTTTCCAGATCAAACAACCACCTCTCCCCCTCATACTGCTCAATCAATTTCCAGTGCTGATGTCTTACAGCCCGATAGGCTTCCGGCACCTTTCGTACAGGTCCGGATTTTACCCTCCAGAACAAGTTCCGCTGCTCAATAGGCTTTTCCCCCTTCAGTATGGGCAAAAGATCAATGCCGTCCTGGACCTCTGTAAAAAATTTCAATCCAGTCAACCTGGAAAAGGTGGTGGTCCAATCCATCGTAATCCCGACCTGACCGGTGACCTCACCGGCGGACAAAGCTCCCGGCCATCTCACAATACAGGGTACCCTTATCCCACCTTCCCAGATTGAACTTTTGAATCCCCTGAACGGATCATTTCTGGAGTATGGTGCATATTCCGCTCCTCCATTGTCAGACGTAAAAACGACCAGGGTCTGGTCTCTCAAGCCGAGTTCATCCAACAGGTTCAGTACCCGCCCAATTTCAGAATCCATATGCTCAACCATAGCAGCATAGGTTCCGGAATCGCCTTCCATCCATGATTTGTGTTTGGGCCGAACATCCTTCTGCTCATCTGTGGATCCTATATAGGGGAAATGTGGAGCCAGGTGTGACAGATAGAGAAAGAATGGATTTTTCTGATTCTCCCTGATAAACGCGATCGCTTCTTCCGTAATCAATTCCGTAGTGTATCCTTCTCTTGTGATCGTATCATTGCCCGACCAGAAATCATACACACCGATCTTATCAAAATGTTTGAATAAATGATGATTGCCCCCCAGTATGCCAAAGAAGTTTTCGAAGCCTTGTTGGAGTGGCCGACGATCCATATCGTATCCTACATGCCATTTTCCAAACAGTCCCGTGGCATATCCATTGCCAGCCAATTCACCCGCAATTGTTTTTACATCCCCGGGGATACCTCTTCCCATTTCCTGATAATAAAGCGCATCATCCATACCGAAACGTTGTTGGTATCGACCGGTAAGAAAAGCAAGTCGGGTAGGTGAACAAACTGGGGCATTGGCATAGAAATCGGTAAACCGGATTCCTTCTTTCGCCAGTTTGTCTAGCACCGGAGTTCGGATGTCTTTGCAACCATAGCACCCCAGCTCACCATATCCAAGATCATCTGCCATAATAAACAATATATTAGGCTGGTCCTGCACCAGGCCTTTCCGGTTACAGCCCGGACATGATGCCAGCAGGGTCAAAATTATATAGGTCATGCGTTTTAATAGATACCTTCTCATGTCAATGCATTTAATGAAAATGCAATTTACATTTTACAAAGACAATTTGTACTGTAATTGATGATGAGATATTATACCTTTGCATCAAAGAATCAAACCCTGCTGCAGTTTTTGAATCATATTAAAATGCGTGGGCTAAATTGAGATCCCGTTATTTATCAATTGTTATAAAATGTCATTCCTCGAACTTGCGAAAAACCGTTATTCATGCCGCAATTACGATTCCAGACCTATAGACCAGGATAAACTGCAACTGGTCCTGGAAGCTGGCCGCATCGCCCCATCTGCTGTGAATTTTCAGCCCTGGCATTTCATTGTGATCCAGGAGAAGGAAAACCTTCAGAAACTTCATGAGGTATATCATCGGGAATGGTTCCGGACGGCATCCTGTGTGATAATAATTTGCGGTGACCATGATCAATCCTGGAGAAGGAAACATGATGGCAAGGATCATTGTGACATTGATGTGGCCATCACGGTGGACCATATGACCTTGCAGGCCACAGAACTTGGACTGGCCACCTGCTGGATCTGCAATTTTGATCCTGGAAAAACGAAAGAAACATTGAACCTGCCATCAAACCTGGAGCCCCTGGTCATCCTTCCGGTCGGCTATCCGCTTGACCAGCCGGATCTTACTCGTCATGAAGAAAAGAGAAAAAACATCCGGGATATTGTAAGTTACGAATCACTACAAGCTTGAGGTAAACCAGTTCAAGATGCCTACATCGAAAGAATAAATTGATTGTACAGAGAAGACGTTTTAGATGCATATCTCTTCTCTAATTTGGAGTAAGCAAAAACCATAGCTGTTATGCAATTTCCTTTCTGTAAAATACTTAAATCAAGTTGACCTCGGGGATTTGTAATCATTTGAATACTGAAATTTTTATTGAACAGTTAACCTGATCAGACCCGCAACACGAAAATGGTTTTTATGATCGTATACTGTGTAAACAGTGTCATTAAATGGATCCTGTCCCTGATAAACCAGGTAGGTAGGCAGAGAGGTGCCCTCGATGGTACTTTTCCCATCCGAACCGGAAATTACCCCAAATTGGTTTCCATGTGGTAAGATCTGAGTGGCATTGCCGTTTTGATCATAATAAGTACGTATCCTTTCCTGCCCAACCATGGAAAATTCGCTTCCCGAATCTCTGACCAGGAAATTGGTTGCTTCAGGAACTACTGGAAAATCATTGGTGCGGGCAGCGTTATAGAAAACAGATAACAGCTCAGTTTTTCCTCCCTTTTCAGTCTGTACAAAAATTCCATTGTGTTCCCCCAGTTTTTGGAGAAAAACCCATAAATCTGAATTTTGGTTTCGGACTTTGTTGCAGATCGTGTATTTTGGATATCTTTTTCCGGCGTAATCTATAGAATCCTGTCTGATAGGGGATTCAACGTTGAACTGCCTCGCCCAGACAGTTTGATTCTTGAATA